>CAXRGW010000041.1:0-19940 GCA_964230255.1 Alteromonas sp. | reverse complement strand
CTATATCAGTTCATTGAGTCTTAATGCTGAGCGTCTCAACAGTATCATCCGCAACCATTGGGGCGTGGAGAATAGCTTGCATTGGACATTAGACATGACGTTTAACGAAGATGATTCTCGCATCCGACGAGGCAATGCAGCGGAGGTCATGAATGCGTTCCGCAAAATCGTATTGAATATTGTTAAACAAGACAAATCGAGAAAGGCTAGCATGAAACGAAAGTTGAAAATGGCGGCCCTAGAAGATGACTTCAGGGCAAAATTGCTTATAGGGGCGAATTAAAATGCTTTTGCCCTGGATATTGTTATTAATCGAGGATTAAATAGACGAATTGGAATCAAAAAACGGTAAAGTGGTCGGTGAGATAGGATTCGAACCTACGACCCCTTGGACCCAAACCAAGTGCGCTACCAAGCTGCGCCACTCACCGACAATAACTCAATATTAAGATGGTGCGGAAGGAGAGACTTGAACTCTCACGCCGTGAAGCACTGGAACCTAAATCCAGCGTGTCTACCAATTCCACCACTTCCGCAAAAATGGGGTGGACGATGGGATTTGAACCCACGACAACCGGAATCACAATCCGGGGCTCTACCAACTGAGCTACGCCCACCATAATGATTTGTTTAGACCATTATAGTCTATTAATCTTACTGACTTTCGAATCATCCGACTACGCCAAATGGCGCGTCCGGCAGGATTCGAACCTGCGCCCCCCGGCTTAGAAGGCCGTTGCTCTATCCAGCTGAGCTACGGACGCGTAGCAAATGTCTGCAAGATTAAAAGTGGTCGGTGAGATAGGATTCGAACCTACGACCCCTTGGACCCAAACCAAGTGCGCTACCAAGCTGCGCCACTCACCGAACCGAGCAGAAATGCAATTCAGCATCTCTACGGGGGGCGCATATTACCGACTTGACCGATTATCGTCAAACACTTTTAGCATTAATTTTGCGGTTGGTTAAATTGCCATCAAGACGACTAAATTTCCGGCACTATTTTATTTGCGACGATAAGTAAACAACACTCGATTACCGCTAAAAAATCACATTGAACGATTGAACTGTAAACCACTTCCGTGGGATCATTGGCAACAGTTTTGAAATTAGCTAGAGAAGTTGTATGCCAGCTCACCGTATCGATGGCAAAGTCATCGCCCAACAAGTTCGCAAAGATGTTGCCATTTACGTCCAATCCTTAGTTGAGGCGGAAAAACGTGTTCCTGGCCTAGCCGTCGTATTAGTCGGTTCAGATCCAGCATCAAAAGTGTATGTAGCGAACAAGACCAAAGCGTGTGACGAAGTAGGTTTTGTGTCAAAGCACTTCGACCTTGCCGCGAATACCTCGCAGACTGAATTGCTAAATTTAGTGGATGAGTTAAACCAAGACGATACTATTGATGGGATTTTAGTGCAGTTGCCTTTGCCAGCAGGATTAGACGCTGAAGAAATACTCGAGCGCATTCATCCGCACAAAGATGTCGACGGATTCCATCCTTACAATATAGGTCGGCTAGCACAACGCATTCCAGCCCTACGACCGTGCACACCGAAAGGCATCATGACCATGATTGAAGCGACTAAACGCCCAGTCAAAGGCCTTGACGCTGTTATCGTTGGCGCTTCAAATATCGTCGGTCGACCTATGTCGCTGGAACTATTACTCGCCGGCTGCACCGTTACAACGTGCCATAAATTCACTAAAAATTTGCAATCTCATGTCGAGCGTGCGGATTTATTGGTAGTAGCGGTCGGTAAGCCAAACTTCATTCCCGGTGACTGGATCAAACCCGGTGCCATTGTTATTGACGTGGGTATCAACCGGATGGACGATGGTCGCTTGGTAGGTGATGTTGAGTACGATAAAGCGGCTCAAGTGGCAGGTTGGATTACACCGGTTCCCGGTGGCGTTGGCCCAATGACGGTAGCAAGCCTAGTGGCAAACACCTTAGACGCCTACGTAAAATATAACTCCTAATGGTTACTACCAGCCAGGTCGAGCGAGCGACGCGCTATTGGGTAGAAAAAATTGTTGTTGGCGAGAATTTTTGCCCGTTTGCCAAGCGCGAAGTGTTGGCGGGCTCTATTGCATATTTGGTCGTTGACAATTCCGACGTCGATAAGCAAATCGACGCTCTTATTACAGAGTGCGAGCGCCTTCTAAAAACGCCAGATATAGCGACAAGCTTAGTGATTCTCGCGCCGCAACTTACCAGTGATAGCGCTAATAATTACGATGTAAACCAATTTAGTGATTATCTTCTGCTTGTTGAGCAAGCAGAGTGGCTGATGCAAAGAAGAGGCTATAGCGGAACATTACAGCTGGCCAGCTTTCACCCTGATTATTGTTTTACTGGCGAGACTCAAGAGTCGCCAGCAAATTATACCAATAGAAGTCCCTATCCTATTCTTCATATCCTAAGAGAGGCTAGCCTGGATAGGGCGCTGAAGACGTTCTCAGCGCCTGAAGAAATACCTGAACGAAATATAGCTCACGCCAATACGCTGGGCGTTAGTTATTTCCAACAAATCCTTAAAAGTGCAATAGAAAGCGCGCAAACTAGTGATTAATTGCCAGGCGCTTCACCTTCATCAATTGGTCGCTGCACACTGGCATCTGAACTTTGCTGCGCATCTAGTTTGGGCTCAACAAAATCATTGCGCGATTTAGCGAACTGATTGTAATTAAACTCAGTTATCGCAAATGCCCACTGATTTATCCAAGGTTGCGAAGCAGAATCATAGACGACGTACCTTTGATCATTTATCTGATACAGGTTGGCAGTTAATGGACCTTGCGATGTTTCAAAGTTAATTGATTCTGCAGGTCCAGCAGCATCAATGGATAAGAGCTCAGCACGCGGCATAATATCTTCATAACGCACTGACAACATGGCGGTGATGCTGTTTTGCAAAATGTTTGGAAATACTAATTGTTCATCCGCTTGCATACCGACAAAAACAAATGGGCCACTGCGCCCATTCCTAGAACTATCATCTGATTCCCTAGGCTCATCACGCACAATTTGCCAGTTGTCGTCACCTAGCTTAACAACGCGAAAAACATCGTTAGCATCAATTAACTTCACAGGATTCATCAACCAACTGATCGAAGAGTCTGGAACCTTTAACACCGTGTTCAACTGCCAAGTTTGATTGCTGGCTGGTTCACGCACAAAAGAACCAAAATTGTTACTTGCTGTGTTCCCGACTAGAAGAGAGTAACTCTTCTCTGGGGCAACCAGTGTCACGCGTCGCGCCTGTGATTCTACTTGTTCGACATCGAGGAGCCCAAGTCGAGGAAAATTGGCGGGATTTTTTGTTTTTGCTTCTACCTGCTTGGCAGTTCGCAAGCCCTCAATAAAAGCAACTAATGCTGCGTGATCAATTGGGAATTGCAACTGGGGGCTTTTATGAGTCGCCAGCCACCGGCCATCGATAATCTCAGCGACCAACAGAGGCCCATTCGCATTGACGATTTCAATTGTAGTAACTTTGTCTAAATCGGTGAAATCCTTTAACAGCAGTTGATTACTCGGAATATCTGAGCGATCGTCTTGTATCAGCCAGAAAGCCGCCCCACTGGCAATAGCAAGAGCGATAAATAAAGTAATGATTCTGGTCATCTTACCCCACCACCTTTCGAATTGAGCGACGGGCAGCACTGGCGCGCAACAAAGCCGCCAATAAATAAAGCACTAACGAAAGTATCAGTGGCGCAACGGCAACATTGATAAATTTCAACCAGTTCCCCAGCTCATCAATATCGCGGTCAAGTTGAAACCGCACATCACGCAGTTCTTTGCGGATAGCAATGCGTTGTTCTACAAATTCGTCAATCGCCAGTTGCTGTTCATCAGTAACAACAAGCGCGCCACCTTCGCCTTGTTGGCTTTGTAGCTGCGCGAGTTGCGCTTCAGTTTCGGCCAACTGTTGTTGCAGACGCTCTTCTTGGGCACGAAACTTTGCTTCTGCAACAACTTCCAAAGCTTCTACTCGTTCGAAAGGTCGAGAGAAAGTTCCACGACTACGAACACTAATCAGCGCATCGCTTCCGGCTAAGTTTTCAACCGCGTTAATAATCAAGTCGCCATTGTTGGCAAATGGTGTAAAAATGGTTTGCCCAAAAAAGTTGCTCTGTTGAACCCAAAACCTATCAGCCAAGAAATCAGCATCGGCAATTAATAAAATATTGAGATTCGCAAGATCGCTATTTGCCTGTCCGGTAAGTCTGGCTGCAACAATCTTTGTTTGATTATCGGCTTTGAAATTTCGTCCATGCTCTTGTGGATCCTGAGTCACAGCATAAGTTGCGGTCTCTTGCAGCTGACTTTCGCTAGACGTTGTCAGTAGAGGAGTCATGCTAAGCTGAGCGTCTTCTGTGAGTGTAATTGCGCCGACAGAGGCGGCGTTAATGCTATCCAAGTTGGCGGTGATTACATCGCGTTCATCGATCACTTGCGCATCAAAGCCCAAAATACCTAGATGACGGGCAATACCGCCTTGTGGCGTGCGAACTTCCAGACCTAGGTTAGCATCAAGGACGATTCGATTGGCGTCGATTTCTACGCCCCATTTGCTCAGCAGCGTTAAATCTGATGGATTAGCCCCCACACCACCCATTAACGCCATGGGATCAGATTCATAATGCGGATCAGCGAATATCATCAGCCGGCCACCGTTCAACGCATACTGCTCAATGCTGCTTAGCAAGGCATCATTAAGTCCTTGTGGATGCGCAATGACTAAAACTTCAGTATCCAAAGGGACTTCTACATCTCGGCTAGTGATAGAGGTCAACTCGAACAGTTGTCCAAGTTGATTGTGGAATACCATCTCCGGTTCAAATTGTCCTGTCATTGGGTTTTGACCACCCACTACATTTAAATCTGTTAACAATGTAACGTTAACTGTTGAACCGTCAGTTAGTTGGTAGATCAACTGACTGAGATCATATTCTAAAAAGCTTTCTTTTTGCGGGTCAAAGAAACTAATCACTTGCTGATCGTCAACGGCATTGGTGCCAGCGAGGCCAAAGTATACAGATTCGCCAAGTTGTCCTATTGCAGCCCCGGTCAATCCATATTGTGATGCCTGATCTTCAGATTCTGAAAAAGGAATCGGATCAATGATGTGCAGACGGATTTTACCATTGGCATAATTGGCGTACTCCTCCAAAAGACTCTCGACGCGAGTGGCATAGTTGCGCAACCCTGTCATACCAGTGCTTGCGGTATCTGAGAAAAAGAAATACAGATTAATCGGCTCTTGTAGCTCATCAATCACAGCCTTGCTGCCGTCTGACAACGAGTAAACTTGGTTTTCAGTAAGATCTAAACGGACCGAGTTTAAGGTCATGTTATTAATAAATACCAGCACAAAAAACAGACAGGCTAGCAAAATGCTACCCAGAGAAATTGAAACAACTCGTTGCATTACTAATCCGCCTTCTTCTGTTCAATGATCATATGATTAGCAACAATAAAAATCGCTATAACGATGATAAAGTAGCCCACATCATTTAACGCTAATACCCCCTTCGCCATCGCTTCAAAGTGAGTTAAGAAACTCAAGCTGGCGATAGTATCTATGACCATCGCCGAAGCCCAACCTTGGAAGACATCTAGCACGATAGGGCTGCCACTTAACACAAACAAAAAGCACACAACAATTGCCAGGATAAAGGCGATTACTTGGTTCTTGGTTAAGGCTGACATGCATAAACTGACAGCGAGGAAAGCACCAGCCATTAACCAACTGCCAATATATGCTGCGAGAATGATGCCATTATCTGGATTACCTAGATAATTAACCGTTAACCACAACGGAAAGGTGAGCAGTAGCGACAATCCCAACACCGCCCAGGCGGCTATGAATTTGCCCAGCACTGCTTGAGTGACCGAGATAGGTAACGTCATCAACAATTCGATAGTGCCCGATTTACGCTCTTCTGACCAACTGCGCATCGCTATTGCTGGTACTAGGAACAAATAAAGCCACGGGTGAAAATTAAAGAACGGCAGTAAATCTGCTTGGCCACGTTCAAAAAACTGGCCAATAAAAAAGGTAAAAATACCGCTAAGCATCAAGAAAATGGTAATGAATACATAAGCGACAGGTGTAGCAAAGAAACTTGCGAATTCTCGTTTAACTATAATTCCAACCGCACTCATGCCTCGCGCTCCTGGGTAATTGTTCTAAATACTTCATCGAGTCGTCCTTGTTCGATGTACAGCGTGTCAACGGGAAGTTTGCGTGCTTGTGCGTATTCGGTAACCAAATGCAATATGTGTGTATCTGGTTCCGGGAATAATGTCACTCGACCGGTGGTACGATCCACTTGTACATCTGCCACGCCTGGCAATTCAAGTAGTCCTGAAATGTCAGATTGGTAGCTTAAGTGCAGAGTTATTGCTTGATGATATTTTGACTGCTTAAGCAAGGCTTCAGGTGTATCGTTAAAACGCAATTCACCATCAGCTATCACTATCACGCGATTACAAACCGCTGTAACTTCTTCAAGAATATGAGTGGAAACAATCACTAACTTGTCTTTGGATAGGCGTTGGATCAACTCCCGCACCTGGTGCTTCTGATTGGGGTCGAGACCGTCAGTTGGTTCATCCAAAATCAATATCTGGGGGTCATGCACAATAGCCTGAGCAAGTCCTACCCGACGCTTAAAACCCTTAGAAAGATTTTCGATCGGCTTGTTAAGCACTTTCTCCAGCGCAAGCTGTTGCACTACATCAGCGATCCGCTGGTGTCGAAATTTACTATCGACATTGCGGATTTTGGCGACGAAATTTAGAAACTGGATAACCGTCATATCGCCGTAAGATGGTGCCCCCTCGGGAAGGTAACCAATTTTTGCCTGAATCGCTTTACTATGCTTGGCTAGCTCTAGGCCATCTATTTTAATTTCACCTGAAGATGGTGCGAGAAACCCGGTAAGCATCTTCATTGTCGTAGACTTACCTGCACCATTGGGTCCGAGGAAGCCGACAATATCGCCGGGCTGCATTTCAAACGATAGCTGGTTCACTGCGGTGAACTCTTTAAATCGCTTTGTAAGTTGGGTAACTGAGATCATGGTCTTCCTATCTTGACTCATTACATACGCGTTTATTAAAACGCCTGACAACCGCGTGTTTATAATGTCAGGTTCCGATGTTCGAAACATTGGGGTTTTCCTGTTTAAATCAACGTCATTAGATGAAAAAAAACGCAAAAAAAAAGGCTTGCATTAAGCAAGCCCAAAGGTGGGATCTGTGTTACATACATGTCATAAAGAAAATTTAAATGACAGGCTTAGAATACACCTCAATTGTGTAGTGAGTGTGACGACAACCTCGGCAAGTGTTGCAAGATGTTGCGTAATCCCCATAAACTGGCGACAAATTGCGATTAATTAGGTACAACGTGAAACCGACTGAGCACTCCATCTCTCCTGTAGGATTTATTGAGACTCCCTTTCAAGAAAAGTTTGGCATACCTCGTCAACCAGCGGTTGCTGAGAAAATCCTCGGTCGAATATTTTTTTGTGAAGCATATAACAATGTTGACTATTTGCGCGGTATTGAGCATTTTTCGGATTTATGGCTGATCTTCGGGTTTCATCAACACTTCGCTAGCGAAACAAGCGCCTTAGTGCGCCCTCCCCGTTTAGGAGGCAATCAAAAGATTGGTGTATTTGCCAGCCGCAGTTCATTTCGTCCCAATCACTTGGGCATGTCTAAGGTAAAGTACGTTGATCATGGCTTAGATAACGGCCAACTGTGGTTGTCCGTGGCAGGCGTAGACTTGCTTTCTGGCACACCGATTTATGACATTAAACCTTACCTCAACTATACCGACAGTGCTCCCGCTGCCGCATCCAGTTATGCCGCTAGCAAACCAGCAAAAACCATGAGTGTCGAGTATTCCGCTCTAGCGGGCCAACAGCTAGCCAAATGGCAGCAGCAATACACCGATTTAGCAGAGCTCATTCAACGCATTTTAGAACAGGATCCGAGACCCGCTTATAAACAAAAACTTGCCAATGACAACAAGTGTTATGGGCTGCGTTTGTACCGCTTAGATATTCAATGGCAAGTCCATAAAGACACTGTGTTAATTAACGCCATTAATGCTGTTACTTAATTAGCATTTGCCATCTAAAAAGTGACTGCTAGAATACGCGGGTTATTTAATCTATCACGGAATGTTCGCCTCCATGCGCACCAGTCAATACTTACTCTCTACGCAAAAAGAAACACCAGCAGATGCTGAGGTTATTAGCCATCAATTAATGCTACGTGCCGGCTTAATCCGCAAACTAGCTTCTGGTTTATACACTTGGCTACCAACCGGCCTGCGCGCACTGAATAAGGTGGCTGATATCGTGCGTAGTGAAATGAACAAGGCTGGCGGTATAGAAGTACTTATGCCGGTAGTACAGCCAGCAGACCTTTGGCAAGAATCACAGCGCTGGGAAGAGTATGGCCCAGAGCTGTTACGCATAAAAGACCGCCACCAGCGCGATTTTGTTTTAGGTCCCACACACGAAGAAGTCGTTACCGCATTAGTTCGCAATGAGGTTAGTAGCTATAAGCAGCTGCCATTGAATTTGTATCAAATCCAAACTAAGTTCCGCGATGAAGTTCGTCCTCGATTTGGCATTATGCGCGGGCGTGAATTCACCATGAAAGATGCTTACTCATTCCACCTAACGCAAGATTGTTTGCAGAAGACTTATGATGATATGCATCAAGCCTACTGTAATGTGTTTGAACGTTGCGGCTTGGAGTATCGCCCGGTAATGGCTGACTCGGGCTCTATCGGTGGCAGCGTTAGCCATGAATTCCACGTGCTCGCTGAATCAGGTGAAGACGATATTGTTTTCAGTACCGGCTCTGATTACGCCGCAAACATTGAAACTGCAGAAGCACTGACCGACGGCAGCGCACAGACAGCCAGCGCGAGTGTTGCAGAAGTTGCTACGCCAAATGTGGAAAGTATTGATGACGTAGCCAAATTTTTTGCAATCAACGCCAACCAAACCATCAAAACTATTGTCGTCGTCGGTGCGACAGAAGATCCTAATGCACCTGATGCACCGCTAATTGCGTTGGCATTGCGTGGAGACCACAGCCTCAATGAAATAAAAGCGGAAAAATTAGAACAAGTATGTAGCCCGCTGCAAATGGCTAACGACAAGCAGTTACAGCGCGCCTTACAATGCACTGCAGGTAGCATCGGTCCAGTAGATATCAACCTGCCGCTAATCGTCGACCGCAGCGCAGCACTGTTGGCCGATTTTGTCTGTGGTGCGAATAAGACAGGCTTCCATTTAACTGGCGCTAACTGGCAAGGCAATGAAGTTATTGCTGATATTCGCAACGTGGTTAAGGGCGATCCATCACCTGATGGCAATGGCACTTTGGACATTCGACGCGGAATTGAGGTGGGTCATATATTCCAGTTAGGTGATAAGTATTCAAAAGCAATGAACTGTGGAGTACTGACCGAAACGGGTAAGCATGAAACCCTAACCATGGGTTGTTACGGTATCGGTGTGTCTAGAATCGTTGCTGCAGCGATAGAGCAAAACCACGACAAATTCGGCATTATCTGGCCTGATGCTATCGCGCCGTTTAAAGTGGTACTTATTCCTATGAATATGCACAAGAGCCACCGCGTTAAAGAAACTGCGGAGGCACTTTATGAGTCATTGATTAAAGCTGGGGTTGAAGTCTTATTTGACGATCGAAAAGAGCGTCCTGGCGTAATGTTTGCCGATATGGAACTAATAGGTATACCTCACAGTATTGTGATTGGTGAGCGCAACCTTGACAATCAGCAAGTTGAATACAAGAATCGGCGTAGTGGCGAGAAACAGCTGCTCTCAATTGATTCGGCGGCGGCGTTCATTCAGCAACAATAACGATCATTAGAGGTCGTATGCAAGTAACGTTTTATGGTGTGAGAGGCTCGATCCCAACTCCTGGCGCGAAGTACGTTCGCTATGGCGGTAATACTGCTTGTGTCGACCTTATTTTGCCAGACGGTGCCCATATAGTGTTAGATGCCGGCACGGGTATTCGGTTACTGGGCAAAGCGCTACTTGCTGACGAATCACCAATTACCATCTTGTTATCCCATAACCACTGGGATCATATTCAAGGTTTTCCATTTTTCGCGCCAATCTACCAACCAGGTCGTCAAATTGAGGTTGTTCCAGGTTTGGTATCCGACGGCAATACCAGCGCCGTAATTGACCAAATGCAAGGTTCTTTGTTTCCTGTCCCTTTCGAAACACTCGGTGCCACAATAGATTTACGCCCGCGCCCATCAGATGTAAACGAATGGCAATGCGGTTCAGCAAAAATTAGACGGATGCTGATCAATCATCCTGGCAGCGGCTGTGCGTATGCGATTACCACTGCAGATGCCAAAGTCGTCTATCTAACCGACAATGAAATTTACCCCCCGTATAAAAAAAACAGCGACTTTCTTGAATTTGTAGAATTTTGCCGTGATGCCGATTTATTGATCCACGACGCCCAATATATGCTCAGTGACATGCCAGCTAAATCAGGATGGGGTCACTCAGTAGCAGAAGAGGCGGTAAAACTGGCTATGGCAAGCAATTGTAAGAGGCTTGCACTCTATAGTCACGACCCTGAGCGCACAGATGATGACGTCGACGCCATTATCGAACACTGCCGGTTGTTTATTGATGCTGCAGCAGCCCCGCTCGAGTTGTTTGCCGCGGCAGAGGGTCAACAACTTCAACTCAGCTAAACCACTCCAGCCGCATGAAACAGCTGCATATGTACATCAACTAAAGCGTTGATGTCTCGTTGATAGCCCCCACCAATTACCGCTGCTACCGGCAGGCTATGTTGTTCACATGTGGCGAAAACTAAATTGTCGCGGGCGAGAATCCCCTCAGTAGTTATGTGTAAATGGCCCAAATCGTCGTCAATATGTATATCGACGCCAGCATCATAAATAACCGCATCAGGACAACTTACACGCAACGCTAATTGTAAAGCTTCATCAACCACGCTTAAGTATGTATCATCGGCAGTTCCTCTAGCTAAATTGAAATCTAAGTCTGAGCGCTGTTTACGGTAGGGAAAGTTCTTTTCGGCGTGAATTGATACGGTAAACACCTGAGGATTATTTTCGGCTAACTTTGCCGTTCCATCACCTTGATGAACATCGCAATCAAACACCAATACATTGTCTATATCAGGGTGTTGCAACATATCTAATGCTGCTAGATACAAGTCGTTGACCATGCAAAAGCCGCTGCCGTAGTTGGCAAACGCATGATGATAACCACCGGTGAGATTTAACGATCGGCCATGTTCAAGCGCTAATTTGGCTGTTAGGACCGTTCCCCCAGCTGCTGTTAACGTACGCTCAATTAGCTGCTGCGACCATGGAAAACCGATTCGGCGCATAGCCTTGGTGTCTAACGTACCACTGATCAAAGCGTTGACGTATCTGGGTTCAAGAACCTGGGTTAGCTGCGCTGTTTCGAGAGGTTCAGGTATATGGAACCAATCATCGGGCACCCCATTGAGCGTCAACCTGTCACGGATCCCTTGATATTTCTCAATGGGAAAACGGTGTCGGGCCGGTAAGTTTAACTGACTGTAAATCGGATGGAATACTAACGGTGTCATCGCTGCCCATATGCGTTGATATTTAGTTTATAGAATACGCAAAATAACAAACTTTGGAGCGAAAAAAACTCCCGGACTTAGCTGTGCGACAGCGATTGTACAATTCGTTTGAATGCCGACGTGGCTGTGCTCATGTGTTCAGTTACGTCTTGCCGATCAGCCAACTCGCGACTTTGCTGAGATAGCGAGCCAATTTGCGAGGAAATTGCCGCCACATCGATACTAACAGAGCTCTGACGTTCGGAAACTTGTGTTAACCTTGCCACCTCCTCGGCAGTATGCGCCAATTCGTCTACCACACTTTTTAACTCATTCAGCGCTTCTTGCGCTTCAGCAGCATTGCTCATAGAAAGTTCTTTACCGGCCTGCATAGCAACAACGGCACCCTTGGCTTCTTGTTCAAACGCACTGAGAATTTCGTTAATTTCTTTGGTCGATTGCTGCGTCTTTGCTGCTAACGCTCTTACTTCATCAGCAACGACAGCGAAGCCGCGGCCATGTTCTCCAGCGCGCGCAGCCTCAATTGCCGCATTCAATGCGAGTAAGTTAGTTTGATCAGCGATTTCATTGATAACATTGACCACACCGTGAATGTTACTGCTGCGGTTTTGTAATGCTTCTACGACTTGACCTGATTGGGCAACATTACCAGCCAACTGAACAAATCCATCATTTGCTGCTTCAAATGTAGCAGCACAACGGCTCATCTTCTGGTTAGACAATACTGAGACTTCGCTGACAGTCTCTGAGATATAGCGCAGTTCATTCGCACAATCACTTAACTCTGTTGTTGATTGCTCTAAACTTGCAGATGCTGATGTTTGCTGCTTAGCGCTATCATCTAACACGTGGCTAATATCATGTAGGGTTTCGGCGGCCGCGCTGATATGTTCATCCGCGCCGCTGAGTTCGGTGACGGTACTGCGCAGCTTACGTTGCAACACCCGCGCAGCATTAGCCAACACGCCTAGTTCATGCTTGCTACTATATTTCAGCTCAACGCTATAATCAGACTTAGCCATGGCATCCAGTTGCTTAGCCATTGATTTGACCGGCTTGATGATTTGCAAACGCAAACGTTTGATTACATAAACCACGGTAGCCACGGTCAGCCCTAAGACCGCGATCACCAACCACCAAAGCGTTTGGCGTGTACTGGCCTTCAAGTTAGCTATAGATTGACGTGCATCTTCTGCTGTAAGTACCGCAAGTTCACCTAGGATCTTCGCCGGTTCTCTATCAATGCCTCGAACGTAACTATCACCCACTTTTGCATCGTAATTCGCATCCACAAATGCCTGGTAGCCTTCGCGATACTTAGTTGCCATATTGCGATGTGTCGCGAGGAAACTATCGATTTTTTGCTTCGCCTTTAACGACAGCGAATCATTGCCATTTAAGTCATTAAGGCGAGATTGTATCGACTGTTCCTTGTCCTGAAAACGCTGCCAGTACTTTTCGCGATCATCTTGCTTGTGACCGCGCAAAAGCACGTTTTTCCACTCTTGAACCTGAGTTTTGAAATCACTCAAAATATCCGCAAAATCGCGTTCAACCTGAACGACCGTGTTCTCTAATTCAGAAAATTCATTTAACACTGAGAACGTTCTACTTACACTGAAAAAGGTTAGTGAAAGTATAATCACCAAACTGATAATAACTGGTGTTACGACTAATGAAGTGACGCTTTTATATTGGATCATAGAGGGCTCCTGAAGAGCGCCCATGAAACAATATAAACATGACATGTTTATTACAGAATATAGCGATTTAGGTATAGAATCGGATTTTTAGTTATGTATCTGTTTAAACGCCTGATTTTCGTACACTATCACGCCTTCAATTCACCAGCTAAGTATGCAAAACTTAGCGCTCGATAATAAACAAAAAAAACGACACTATGCAGCAACACGACGCCACCCCTCTTGACGATTATATCGAATATCCTGAAACCGAAATGTTGACGCGCTCCGAACAGTTTTACAATGATTTGAAACGCCGCCACAGTATACGTAGTTTTAGCGATCGACCTGTCCCTCATGAAATCATCGAAAACTGTTTAAAAGCAGCAGGTACTGCACCCAATGGCGCAAACCATCAACCTTGGCACTTTGTCGCCATTCACAGTAACGATATTAAGAAACAGGTACGTGAACAAGCCGAAGCCCACGAGCGCGGTTTTTATTCTGGTCGAGCAGGTGAAGAATGGTTAGATGCCTTAAAACCACTGGGCACAGATGCAGAAAAACCCTATTTAGAGCACGCACCATGGCTAATTGCGATTTTTAGCCAGAAAAAAGGTGGGCTTAACTCAGGTGACAAACAAACTAACTACTACGTACATGAATCCGTTGGAATTGCCACGGGTATGCTGATCACTGCTTTGCATCACTCGGGGTTGGTGACTTTGACACATACCCCGAAGCCAATGACGTTCTTGTCGAAAATCTGTCAACGTCCAGATGATGAGCGTCCTTACATGTTATTAATTACCGGTTACCCTGCCGAAGACGCGACCGTGCCAATGCACGCCCAGCAAAAGAAACCACTGGACGAAATCGCAACGTTTTTGTAAGGGGCTCTGCTAAGCCAAACGCTAGCGCTTGAGTAGTTTCACAACAATATTGTCAATATTTTTTACACATTCTCACGTTGTTTATTGTTAATTCAAAAAATAAGACATACATCAGGTCGTTACATTAACGGAGCAAACTTTTATAAAAATCAGTCAAATAGAGTTGATCAGAACACGGAAAATTAAACGAGGATTGGTTTATGATGAAAGTAAGCGCACTCCTAGTCGCTGCAAGTTTGAGCTTGTCTGCAGATGCAAATGTTATTACCGTAGATTTTGCTTCTCAAAGTGCTCCAGATGGTAATAATTTAGTTTCTCTTTTATTAAAGTTTGCCAATCCTAATTTTAACCAGTTAGGTCTATCAAGCGGCTCCTTGTTTTGGGAAAATTTTGACGTTTATGACAACGCCGGGGCTTTTAAATAATGCGGATTCACCCAACTTAGCCGTAGTGTCGATATCGGCGCGGCAGTAGCTTGTGCATATTCTCTCGCACAAGGACTAACATCAGGTCAAGCAGGCCCTCCTGCCAGCGACACTGTATGTTACTGATTTACGCCTGATATAAACTTAGCAACACCTGGCTTTGTTGATTTTGGTTTAGGACCTTTACTAACCAGTAATGGCGGCTTCGAACTGGATTATATAGAGTTGTATTGGGGCTCTATTAACGGAAAAGAAAGCAACATGGCAACATAATTAATCGCTATTTTGGTTATCACAAAACAAAAGATTACGAAACATAAAAAAAGGCCTCAAGTGTTAGATGATATTGAATTTAAGCGAGTGGTGCCCTCGCTCATAAGTACTCGCCATCCTCTTAACCTAACAAAGACTCATTCTTTAATTACATCTCTAAATTCTCTGCGTCTCGAATCCGTGTATTGCTCTTTTGTAAAGATTGCGTTAGTGCCACACATGGTACATTAGGAAACAACAACCATTTGAGGCTGTTATCGTTCAGTAACAAAATTCGGACATCGCACTACCGTTCACACTTTACTCGATCTTTACATTGCAAATATAGACGACCTCGCTCTTGTGTTTTTATTATTAATGAGTAAGAGGTGAGTCCGCAATTAAGCCAATGCCAATATTGCAACGTCGAACCTACTTGTTTAATCCATTATTGCAGTGAGGAGTTCAGATAATGTGCTTAACGAGACTTAGCAGTGTTTTCATGTTTTGTATGATGTTTTTAATCGGCTGTGGTGGCAGTGGTGAAACAACGCCTACTACTCCTCCCCCTCCTGCACCAACAATCTCAATATCCGCTTCATCAGAAACCATCAGCATAAATACCGAATTCACGTTAAGTTGGTCTTCAACGAATGCGGTTTCATGCACTGCATCTGATGACTGGAGAGGAAGCAAACTAACCTCAGGGAGTGAATTGGTAACAGGCACACAGGCTGGCATTAAACTGTATACAGTGTCGTGTGAGGGCGAGGGCGGTGAGGCATCCTCCAGTGTTGATGTTCAAATTGTGAGTGACGATGAAACCGGACAGTGGGACTACATTAACGTTGCATACGGTTCTGACGATCCTAATCGTCAGTGGTTGAATATTCATTTATCTTACGACCAAACCACACCTTCACCTATTTACTTATTTGCTCACGGCAATGGCGGTACTGCCTACGGTATGTCGGAAAAGCAATTGCATACTATTGCTGCCGCAGGTTATGCAGCCATTAGTTGGGAATCTATTCCCAGCATAGGTAACCCAGAGGAAGTTGAGATAGGTGTTGCCGATGCAGATGCTATGTTTGATTGGGTCCGAACCAACGCTGAAACCTATAATTTAGATCCCAATCATATTGTGGTTGGCGGGCGCTCTCGTGGCTCAATCATCAGTTGGCAATTAGCACATAGTAATGACCCGTCAATAAAAGGGATATATATGTACAACGCTTTGCCAGAGTCTACATGGCAGAATGTTGATATATGGAACCCTGTAGATGAAATCACTATAAATAGTCCAATTGCCTACCTCGTTTACGGCCCAGATTTTGATGACGATGATGGTCATAACCCCGTCTATGTCGACCCTGTTCTAGAACGCTATGACGAGCTGGGAATTGGCGACAAAATGACACGTCATGTCGATATGTGGGGTGATTTTAAGGGTGGAAGTAGCAGCGGTAACTGGACGAATGATGGTGAAATCATGCATTACTTTCCCGAGTTTGTTTCCAGTCTTACTAGAACAAGCGCAATTGTGAATGTTCAGCGTACCACTGAACAAATCGATTTTGTTGATAAAGAAGAAATAGAAATTTTAGGCTTGAACTTTGAATCAGACTTTTATCGCAATTATGCATACGAGTGTGGTCTTTCAGGTAACTACACATTTATGGTTCTGAATCCAGCGGGGGGGGACGAGAACACGGAAGCACCACTCTGGGTATATGCTCACGGCGGCAACGCTGGCTACTATGATGACAATGGCAATTACATAGCAGGTGCCACGCAAGACGAAAATACATGGAATCACGAAGAGAGCTTCGCTGATCTCCAGTGGCATCTATCAATAAGATCACTCAATGATGATGGTGAGTCTAACAACACTACTCTTCCAAGGCGGATCGAGGAAGGTTACAGAATACTTGTACTGGCGCTATGTGATCATGATCATTACTCAGGTCTCGGTACACCTTACCCCAATAACCCATTACCAGAGCGTGAGGTCAATGGCATGCAGGCAACGATGGCTGCTGTCGAATATACAACTGCTAACTACCCAACTACTCATGCTTGGGCGCATGGCACAAGTGCCGGCTCCCTCGGGGTCTATAACCTAGCGATTAGCTTTGCTTCGGAAAATATCTTTTTAACTGGCGTTATAGCAGATCACGTTGTTGCTACTCCTCGTACACTTGAAACCTTACCACCATACGTAGGAATGGATGGCTCGCCATTCGATGTTGGGTTCTCCCCTGAGGTCTACAACGAAAAAGTTGGCTTGTTTGGCAATCTTGATAACAACTTGCATGCTGAAGCTAAGATCCCCGCTGGGTTCGATGAGGTACCTATCTTGTTTATGGGAGGCAGGAATGACCCATTTTGCCATGGTAACTTCCCAGCAGTGCCCGCTGCTGCTGTAATGGGGCTGAATAACTGTGAATATGCTTACGACGGTATTGGACAGGTGGTGGCAGCACAACCCAATAGCCCTCACCAAGTTACGCTTTTTGATGGAGGGCATGTTCCAAGTATTAAAAAACAAGATGCCAGTGAAGCAGTGGATGCCTTTATTGATAAAGTCTTAGCGACCAATCCACAATATCCTTTCTCTGAAAACTTCGGCGTAATTGCCGGCGACAAAATGATGTTGATGGGTCACAGTTTCTTCCGTCCGTTTGCTGACACCTTGCCTTATCATGCCGAGCGAGCTGGCGTTGAAGGCCACACTCAGAACGTTGAGTTTTCTGGTGGTGAATCTGGAAGTCCTCTTTCGTTGTGGGAGGATCCGGAGCACCGTGCCAATGTGCAAGCAGTGCTAAACTCAGGCGATGTTGATGTGT
Organism: Alteromonas sp.; assembly: GCA_964230255.1. Taxonomy (GTDB): domain Bacteria; phylum Pseudomonadota; class Gammaproteobacteria; order Enterobacterales; family Alteromonadaceae; genus Alteromonas_E. The sequence goes on along the minus strand of CAXRGW010000041.1, from coordinate 2,158 downwards.
TTGGCATGACCTGTTGCGATTGGGAGCTAACCCCCGAAGGCGAACGTGTACTAGATCCCGAGGGAAACCCAATATTGTCGCTTGAGGGCTGGCAAATCTGGTTCGACTACGCATTGGCTCAAAACCCAGATAGCGAATTCTTCATCGGTATCCCTTGGCTAAACTTTCCTACCGACTACACTGACGCCGAAGCCTATGCGGATACTTGGCTACTATTCTATAACACTATGGTACTGCCAGCAGTAGACGACTTGCGTGCGCTTTATCCTGGAGTCACCATTTACACCATTCCCTATGGCGAAGGGGTAATTGAGTTACGCAAGATGTTTGAAGCGGGCAACCTCCTTGATATAACTAACTTAGAAGGTCCTAGCGATACGTCTCTATTCACTGACTATATAGGGCACGGCGGCCAACTGCTCAAAGATCTCGTTGAGTATATCTGGATAGATGCCATCTATGGTGTGAATCTAGAAACATACGATTACGATGATGGCTATCAAACAAATCTCAAGGCGATTGCCAAGTCCATTATGGATGCACACAACCCGAACTATAACGGGCCGAATCGGTGATTATGACGAATATCCAAAAGAAGTTGCTGGGACTATTGGAGATAAACGTACTGACTATTTTAACCAACCGAGAAATTGATGTTTTGAGAGAGTCACAGATAGTTGCGTCTTGTTAGAGATAACAGCGGTTAGTGTCATCTTGAGTAAAGGTTAGGCGTTATATAATGAACAAAAGCTGAATTAATTTTAATGAAGAATAAGCGGCTTGTATTTTCCTACGCTAGTAAATTTGGCAACAATGCTATTGGAATCTACATTGATGCGCTTGATTTATCATTGTTTCAAACAAATCGATAAAGTAACCTAAGGTCATGCTTTAGGGAGATGTTTCGTGAAATCATTATCAACCGTTTTTGCTTTATTATTCATGCTTTTGGCGCTTTCATCCTGTGCGACCTTAGACAAAGATGAATGTCTGACCGCCGATTGGTATGCGATTGGATTTGAAGACAGCTCCCTTGGGCGTGGTATTGATTATGTAGCCAATCATCGTAAAGCCTGCGCAGAGCATGGTGTTACCGTAGCGTTTCAGCAATATCAGCAAGGTCATCAAGCGGGTACTATTGAATTTTGTAAGCCTTCAAGGGCGTTGCGCATAGCATCAAGTGGCAGCAGCTACCCAGAGATGTGTGCCGAAGAGCAGTTCCCAGAATTTGCCAGTGCGTTCGCACAGGGTGAACAGGTCTATGTCGCCCAACAAGCATTTTACGTAGCCGAGCGAGCTGTGGTTGATGCCGAACGGGCCATAGAGCAAGTTGAACAACAAATCGTAGAAAATGAAGCAATGATTATTGCGAATGAAACCTCGCAAGATGCACGTCGACAATTGCTGGAAGACAACAAAGCCTTGCAGTTAGACATTGAGGCTTTAGCTGCTGAACTATCAGTGTTGACCCAAGTAATGAATGAAAAAGGGAATGCATTAGCGCAATTACGAGAGCAGTTCGGGCTTAATAACTAACGCTCTCTATTTGCCTGCCGAAGCAACCGAACCTCAGGTGAAATATTCCGTTCCAGAACATATTCAAGCATGACCCCTTTCAATTTTTGAATGTGAACTAATCCTTCGTCATAGCAATGCTTGAAACAGGCGTTGATAGTGGCTTGCTCGTTGTTGATTGTGGCGTTTTTGATTCCCGCCTTCTCACTGCGGCGGGTGAACGCATAGTCTTGCAAACTACGTCTATCCAAGTCGTTGACACGAGTACTGGCACCCAGCAACCGAGTTAAGTGCTTTAAGTGGCACGAAATAATGTAATGCCTTCCCGCACTGAGCAGTCCAAGTTCAACGTGCCGTTGCCGATGGTCTAGGTAAATCTGAACCATCTCTGCAACGGAAATGGAGAATACTTTTTTGCCAGCGTTAACCATTGCTGTGATGTCTGCCCACTTGTTCTTTGCTCTGGCTATGGCTGTACCTAGATGTTTTAGTTCGCAAAGACTCACGGTAGTAAGCTCCTTCACCTCTGACACGCATGCGAAACTGCCATATATCCTTACTTTGCTTGGTGCGCAGCACAATGGCTTCACCGTCTAAAACTTCGTGGCGTTCGGTGATATAGGTTGGGTTGGATTTACGGCAA
>CAXRGW010000040.1:0-93573 GCA_964230255.1 Alteromonas sp. | reverse complement strand
CTAACACCAAGAATATCACGAATGCTATTACATGGCCGGTACGTCTATTGATGGCAGAACGATTCAAGATGTTGTCATTTAGCGTGCGCCATTCTTTGTTGGCCATAAACGTGTTGTACCGCAATGCTTGTGCAGCCTCTTCATCATCGCAGTCAACGAAGCGTTCGTTCATGGTGTAACGCGTAAATGTCTTGGGCCTGCCAAGTGCTTGGTAAAGATCGGGATAAGTGGCTTTAAGGTGAGCCAGAAAACGGTTGTGGTTGGAAAAAGCCACCAAAACAAAGGCGAGGTTAAGTACAAACAATACTAATAAAACAATCATTTTCTGCACCAATTTAAATAAAGTTAACACATGGGTTACATTCCCATAACAATACCTCACATAGTGCGTGAACCTCACTTGGCATACAATAATTCGGCGAACTGGGCATAGTCAGGCGTCGCAATGTACCCTTGAGGTTAGTCGTTAGGGATTATCTGTATTACGTACGTCTTGTCGCTCGCGTTCATAAATATTGTAGTCTTTTTGATACCGCGCTTCGCAGTCTGCGCGTTGAGAGCCGTATAATTTTCTGCACTCCTGTAAGCGATTTTGTTCTACGCGTTGTACAAATCACAAGAACTACAGCCGCTTAAACAAAGCCAGACGCATACAACTGTCAAAACTAACCGGCATCGCTTGTTAACCCTTGCCATTTTATTCCATTTCAATTTGTTCTTGATACTGTCAGTATGACCATATTAACGGGAAAAAGTTTCAATCGCCCTATATGTCTGCACACCGGTTTCCAGCGTCTCAATACAGTCAAGTAGTTCATCCAGAATGGCCGCGCGATGCAACTATTTATCAAATTAACACTCGGCAGTATTCAGCAACTGCTGACTTTTCTGCTGTAGAACGCGATTTACAGCGCATTAAGAACCTCGGCGTTGACATTATTTGGTTGATGCCTATTCACCCTACTGGCGTCCGAGCGCGCAAAGGAATCTTAGGTAGTTCCGATACTGTTAAGGATTACCCAGGGGGGTAATCCCGAGTTTGGCGATGAAACTGATTTTCGCAAACTCATAGATCGTGCCCACGAGCTGGGCCTTAAAGTAATTATTGATTGGGTACCGAACCACAGTAAATGGGACGCTCCATTAATGCAGACGCACCTAGATTGGTACGCCCGTGATTATCGCGGCGAGCTTCGGCTCTCTCCATTGTGGGATTGGAGCGATATCATTGCGTTTGATTGCGACCGTCCTAGTTTGCGCGAATACATGATTCAGTCTATGTGTTACTGAATTGAAGCAGATAAAACCGGTCTTTATGTTAGCTGAGTGGGGGGCGCGATATATTCACGGCATTGCGCTGCGCAAAACTCCACTAGGCAAACTGCGCCACTATTGCTTTTGGAATGAACGCGCTTGGCGTAAACAAGTCTATAGGATGACTTTCGTCAGCAACTGCGATAAAAATGCGTGGGACGGTACTCAAACTGAGTAGTTCAGTGAGTGTCTTGACAGTGGCACGGCGATTGGAGCAATTGCACCGTCGGCTTAATGGCTGTGTGTTTGAGAAAACTGTTGGTGGATATCAAATTACTCAATTTGGTGAGCCATTGCTTGCACTTGCACGGCGGATGGAACAAGTCGTTGTTAATGCTGATCAACTCAAAGCGTCAGCCGACGATTCAATGGCTGGTCCTGTGACGCTGTCGATCGGTGAACCTATGGCACAATATTTGTTGCACGAAGTATTATTCGCTTTCACCAAGCGATATCCGAGTATCCAGCTGAATATCAATAGTTCACTCGTTTTGCTGATTTAGATAAGTCTGAGGCCGATGTGGCGATTCGAGCGGCCCGAAAACTACCCGAGCATTTAGGTCGGATATCGACTGTTTCCCTACAGTTTGTGTTATTACGCCAACCGCCATTAGCTCGCCGCTACTCCGAGGCATGAATTGCGGTGGATCGCGCCATCACAAGCTGAACAATGGCCAGATTTAGTTGAAGGTTCAGCCTATCCAGACGTACCCATTGGCATAACAATAGACGATATCGTAACCCGTTTTATCGCACTAAAGCGCGGTCATGGCCTCGGCCGGACAGCGTGCTTTTTAGGGGACAGTTGTGCTGATCTTGTGCGGCTGCCAAATGGCTGCCAAATTCGCTACCAACGCCTCAGGTTGATATTTGGGTGCTAACCCACCCTGATCTCAAAGATACCGTAAGGGTAAAAATATTGATGCAGTTCTTAACTCAAGCTCTGCGCGATAAACGGGACTTGATTCAAGGCGAGCTGCCTTATGATAAAAGCGATTCATAGCGCAAAAAGACAGGCGATATATCAACAATTATTTGGCATACTCCCCTAATTAATCGCAACTTAAGTTTTCAATGTCCAAGATTTCCTCCATATTCTCTGCAGAAGGTTTACTAGCGGAGCATATTTCTGGTTATTCACCACGCCAATCACAAACCGAAATGGCTACTGCTGTTGCTAAGACGCTTAAAGATAAAAGCGCCTTGATAGTCGAGGCCGGAACTGGGACGGGTAAAACTTTTGCTTACCTAGCGCCGGTGCTGGTTGGGCAACGTAAAGTGATAATCTCAACTGGGACAAAGAATCTCCAAGAGCAGCTTTTTCACCGTGACCTGCCAGTGATCCGCGAGGCTGTCAGTGGTGAGCGACAAACGGCTCTTTTGAAGGGGCGCGCAAATTATTTGTGTATTCATCGATTAGCTCAAAATACGCGCTCGACAACACTTTTGGATGCTGAAACATTGGAACAAATGACCCATGTCAAACAGTGGTCAACAGCGACTAAATCAGGCGATGTTGGGGAGCTTAGCGCTATCCCGGAAGACGCAAAGGTCCTGCCGTTGATCACTTCAACTGTCGACAACTGCGCCGGTAAGGATTGTCCAGAATACTCTGATTGTTACCTCGTAAAAGCTCGTAAGAAAGCCCTTGAGGCGGATGTCATTGTTGTCAACCATCACTTGTTTTTTGCCGACATGGCACTCAAAGATACTGGCTTTGGCGAGTTAATCCCCGACGTTGATGCAGTCATTTTTGATGAGGCTCATCAGATCCCAGAGATAGCCAGTGAATACTTCGGTGAGTCGCTATCAAGCCGTCAATTGTTCGATATGTGTAAGGACATTTCGTTGTTGTATAGGACGTCTTTGAAAGATGCCCAGCAACTTGATCGCGCAGCGGATAAGTGTCGTCAACTGTTACAAGATTTCCGCTTATTATTTCCTGAATCTCCTCAGCGGGGAGATTGGCGCAAGGCACTATGCCGTGACGATGTAGAAACTGCTACTTTCCGCTTAAAGGACGCTTTGGGTGTTTTGCATCAGGTTATGCAACTGCACATTGGTCGTGACAAAGATCTCGACAACATGTTTGAACGTTTATCCCTGAGTCGGGATCGGCTAGACGGTATGCTAAACGTCGATAAGACAGGTGTCAGTTTATGGTATGAAACTACACCTAGGCACGTAGTTTTGCATTTAACGCCACTATCTATTGCGAATAAGTTTCGCGAGTTTGTTGAAGGTGATGACAAGGCATGGGTGTTTACTTCAGCAACTCTAATGGTAGATGGCGGATTTAAATATTTTCAGGCCCGTATGGGACTTGAGTCTGCCGATACCTTGCTACTGGATAGTCCGTTTGATTATCAGCAACAATCAATGTTGTGTGTGCCGCGATTCCTGCCAGAGGCCAATTCCCCCCAGCGCGTAGAGCGTCTAGTTGCAATTGCTGAACGTGTAATCGATGCGAGTAATGGACGCTGCTTTTTGTTATTTACCAGTCATGCTACATTGCGAGCTGTCGCTGAAGCACTGTTGCAAACCAGCACTCGAACACTCCTAGTGCAAGGGACTACATCAAAACGTGCGTTGCTCAGTACTTATCTCACCGACAAAAACGCAGTGCTATTGGGCACAGGTGCATTTTGGGAAGGAGTCGATGTGCGCGGGGATGACTTAATTTGTGTGATGATCGACAAATTGCCCTTTGCTGCGCCAGATGATCCTTTACTACAAGCGCGTAGTGAAGATTGTAAACGGCGTGGCGGAAACCCTTTTGCCCAAATCGCAATCCCACAAGCGGTTATCGCCCTCAAGCAGGGGGCTGGCAGATTGATTAGGGATGCCAGCGATTCCGGGGTATTAATTATTTGTGACCATCGCCTTGTTACCAAAGACTATGGTAAAATCTTTTTAAGCAGTATTCCGCCTATGCGACGCAGTCGTGATCTGCAGCAGACACTCGATTTTTTAACCCAAGTTAGAACGCCAAACCCTTCTGAAGTTAGTGAGGCGACTCACTTAACGGAACAGTCCGATGTTAAAGCATAAACCCGAACAGACCTTTTTAGTTCTTGATACTGCCACCGAATCCTGCTCAGTAGCTCTTTGGCATAATCAACACGTCTATTCGCGCTATGAGGTCTGCCCGCAACAACACAGTCAACGTATTTTGCCAATGATCCAGTCAGTTTGCGATGAGGCCGGCCTTGCGTTAGGGGATATAAATATACTTGGATTTGGCCATGGTCCCGGCAGTTTTACGGGCGTGCGGATTGCCATTGCGACAGTTCAAGGGCTAGCGTTTGGTTTAGATGTTCCTGTAGTTGGTGTTTCTACCTTGCTTGCCATGGCGGAAGAGGTGGCTGCCGCAACCAGTGATGATGACATACTGGTTGCCATCGATGCACGCATGAATGAAGTCTACTTTGCACACTACAAGCGGGTGGGTGACAAACTTAAACTCCAAGGCAAGGAGAGTGTGCTTGCGCCAGAAAATGCGCGTGAGTATATCTCCCAGATAGCAACTCCGGCATTTGCTGGAACAGGTTGGCAAGCTTACAACGAGCTATCTGAGTTGTTACCACAACCCGGTGAAGAATTATCTGTTACCTTGCCCAATGCGAAATGGATGCTCCCTGAAGTTGAAAGGGCGATACATGAGCAGCGCTTGCAATCGATTATGGATGTTAAGCCTGTGTATTTGCGCGATACAGTTACTTGGAAGAAGTTGCCAGGGCGAGAATAGAAATCAAATACAAGTCCTTTCGACGCGTCTTTAAACATCAGTTGCGGAACTGACACAACGGTAGGTCGCTTACAAAGCTGGAACGATTGTTGAATAATCCTTAGGCTAGTAGTCTTAAAAGCAAGGTTCTCTGTTAGTGGAAATTGAGTCGTCTATAGTCGCCTCACAAAATGCACTTATTATTAACTCCGCGCAACGTCAGCCCGAGCGTGAGGCAGAGGCGCGCGCGCAACAACAGCAGCGTCAGCAGACTGAGCTTCCGATTACGCAGACCGTTTCACGCCAAGCAAATGCTGAAGCCTTTGAGCAAGCCGAGCGTTTTCGACAACAACGTCGGACTAACTATGATGCTCCCAATCCTCAGACCCAGTCAGCGTTAGACACCTATCAAAGCTTGCAAACCGAGCAGCGCCGAGATGAAATAAGGGGCTTGTTAGGTATTGATATTTACGCATAGCTAAGCGGCTATTATTTGCCAATCAGCGGCAAATTATTGCCTTCCTCCAGCAGTCTCTTGCCGAATAGCGTTTTGATACACGATAGTTGCATCAAGTGTTATTACAGGTTTTACTGGGAACTACAAAAGCGGTAAAGGAACATTATGCAAAACCAATTAGACCCCATCGCGTTTGAATTACCGCATATAACATTACGTGGCTTAACCAATAATCTCGTTGGCAAGCCGCTTATTCTTGCGTTGCACGGCTGGTTGGATAATGCCGCTAGTTTTGTACCGTTACTCGCAGAGATGAATGACTATCATGTTATTGCACTCGACTGGGCCGGTCATGGTTTATCAGACCACCGACCTCAGGGGTCTGATTATCAGCAGTTTGACTATATTGATGACTTACATCAACTAATTACACAGCAAGAGTGGCACGATGTGATTCTCTTGGGGCACTCAATGGGCGGAATTTTATCCAGCATATACGCAGCAACTTTTCCCGAGATGATAAGAGCCGTTGTTTCCATTGATGCTATGGGGCCGATAGTAACCGAAAACTCGGTCGCAGAGAATTTGCGCTCAGGTGTGCTCAGCCGGCAAAAACGTCGCGCTAAACGCTCTGTTTCGAACCCAGTACCGTTGGCTCAACTTGTCGAAAAGCGTCAACAACACACAGAGTTGAACTATGAATTGGTTGAGTTGCTGGTTCAACGCGCAACGCGTCCAGTGATTGTTGAGGCTGGCGAAGGAGGAACGCAAGTCGTATGGCGCACCGACAGTCGTCTGCGCAATGCTTCATTGATTCGCTTGACCGAACAACAAGCGCAAGAGTTCATGGCGGGTGTAACGAGTCCAATGCAAATCATCATTGCCAATCAAGGCTTGCTGGCCAAGCGAGGTACTTGGCAACAACGTATACAGTGGTTTAGCAATGCAGAAATTGTTCATATGAATGGTGGACATCACTTGCATATGTACCAAACTGAGCAATTTTGGTCATCGATCGCCGTATTTTTGCGCAACTTACCCGAATGAAATTAACAATTATAGCTTCGCATCATTTAACTTTGTGTTACCTTTATTACAGATAGTCGGTTATTGTCGCTCCCGTGCGATTTTAATCAGTGACGTTAAACAATAATAAAGACAGCTGGAAACACCATGGAAAAAGTTTGGCTACAGCATTATGACCCTCGCATAGAACCTGAAATTAATCCTGACGCATACTCCTCTATCGTCGATGTTTTTGAACAATCGGTTGAAAAATACAGCGATAAAGCTGCGTACATCAACATGGGGCACTCAATGACTTTTGGTGAGCTTGACCAGCTTTCCAAACAGTTTGCTGCCTACTTGCAAAACTCAGGTCTAAAGCGCGGTGACTCAGTCGCGATTATGATGCCGAATATGCTGCAATACCCAGTTGCAATCTTTGGTGTGCTGCGCGCTGGAATGGTGGTAGTTAATGTCAACCCTTTGTACACGCCACGTGAGTTACAGCACCAGCTTACTGATGCAAATGTTAAAACTATCGTTATCGTCGAAAACTTCGCTACAACGTTAGAGCAGGTCATTGGCGATACGCCGGTAGAGAATGTGTTGTTGACTTCTATCGGGGACATGTTGCCAGCACCTAAACGTTGGATAGTCAATTTTGGGGTTAAGCATCTCAAAAAGATGATCCCTGAATACAATCTGCCCGGCGCTAAGCGATTTACTCAAGCGTTGAAACAAGGAGAGTCACAAAGTTATGACCGCCCAGACGTCAAGAACACTGACTTAGCCTTCTTACAATATACAGGTGGAACAACTGGTGTCTCCAAAGGCGGGATGTTAACTCACCGCAACCTAGTGGCTAATTTAGAGCAAGTCTCAGGTATATTGGCTACCGCAATAACACCTGGCAAAGACTTAGTGGTGACGGCGCTGCCGCTGTATCACATTTTCGCATTGCAAGGCAGTTGCTTGCTGTTTATGAAATTTGGCTGTCCTAATTTGCTGATCACCAATCCACGCGATATGCCGGGCTTTGTTAGCGAGCTGGCTAAATACCCATTTGCAATCTTGCCGGGCGTTAATACTCTGTTTAATGGTTTGATAAATACCCCTGGGTTTAGTGAGCTCGATTTTAGTAACTTTAAGTTTGGTCTTGGTGGCGGAATGGCAGTGCAACGCCCAGTGGCTGAAAAGTGGCATGAAGTAACTGGTACAGTATTGCTTGAAGGCTATGGCTTGACTGAATGCTCGCCGGTAGTGACGGTCAACCCTCCACAATTAGAGGCCTATAAAGGCAGCATTGGTATGCCCGTTCCATCCACAGACATTAAACTTATGGACGATGATGGCAATGAAGTGGCAGCTGGAGAAGCCGGTGAGATGTGGGTCAAAGGCCCGCAAGTCATGTTGGGCTATCTCAATCGCCAAGAGGCGACTGACGAAATACTTAAAGATGGTTGGTTAGCCACGGGCGATATTGCCAAAGTTGATGAACATGGGTATTTCTACATTGTTGATCGCAAAAAAGATATGATTTTGGTTTCTGGTTTTAATGTATTCCCTAACGAAATTGAGGAAGTCGCTGCTATGCACGATATGGTGCTAGAGGCAGCTGCGGTGGGAGTACCGCACGAAGTTTCTGGTGAGGTGGTTAAACTCTTTGTAGTTAAGAAAGACGATGCGTTAACTGAAGCAATGGTTATCGAGCATTGTCGCTCGCACCTTACGGGTTACAAAGTACCAAAACACATCGTGTTTAAAGACGATTTGCCGAAAACCAATGTAGGTAAAATTTTACGCCGTGAGCTCCGTGATTAAGCACTATTAATGGCGCCTGAAACGACTACTGACTACCTATTAATAGAAAGCCAAAGAGATTTTGAAGCGTTGTGCGAGAAGCTTTCGCACAACAACGTCTTGGTACTTGATACTGAGTTTGTAAGAACGCGAACGCTACTGCCACAGCTTGGCTTGTTGCAAGTCAATGATGGGCAGTCTACCTTTTTGATCGATCCTACATATCTCGACGATGTGGCACCTTTCGCACGGTTGCTTGGCGACGAAAGTATCGTAAAGGTGTTGCATGCCTGTTCCGAAGATTTAGAAGTTTTTCAAAGTCACTTTAACGTTACCCCTGCGCCTATATTTGATACGCAATTTGCGGCTAATGTTCTAGCTATGGGGCCAACGCTCGGTTATGCGAAACTCGTTGAGTTAGTTTGCGACATTCAGATTGATAAGGGTGAGTCCCGCACAGATTGGTTGGCAAGACCACTCACTGACAAACAATTGCGCTATGCAGCTAACGATGTGATTTATTTGTATCAGTGTTACCTGGATTTGGCTGCAGAAATAGATGCTATTAATCGGCGCGAAATGATCTACCAAGAGCTGGCGACATTAGCGGCGAAGAAAGCGGCGATTTTACCCGTGGAGTATGCTTATCTCACCTTTGGAAATGTGTGGAAACTCAACGCTCAACAACGCTTTGTTTTGCAGCGCTTAGCGGCATGGCGTTTAACGCTAGCCCGTGAAACTGATACCGCGATTAATTTTATTGTCAAAGAGCAGCATTTGGTTTGTGTAGCTATGCATATGCCGCGCAGTAAGTCTAAGTTATCGGGCATGCGAGTATTGTTGCCACAAGAAATTCGCAAACGCGGTGATCAATTAATTGGCATAGTGAACCAAGCGGTTCACGCGTATAATACCGAACCAGAAGCCTGTATTGTGCCTCGTGTGAAGCGGCTCGCCGATATGCCTATATATAAAAAACAACTAGCGAGTCTAAAGGAACAATGTCAGCAGGTGGCCGCAGAGAACGGCATATCAGTCGAGTTGTTAGCGTCTAAGAAACAGTTGAACCAGCTACTAAAATGGTGGTGGTTTGAAATAGATGAAACCGCTGTGACGGGTTTGTTGCCCGATTTATTAATAGGTTGGCGAGGGCAGTTGTTTAAACGGCGCGCTTTGTCCCAATTAGGAAAACCTTTACGAGAGATTTAATGAGCACACTCAGCCTCCTTTGCAGCGTGTACAAAACGCGTAAAAAAGACGGTATGTTTTTATATATTCCCGAAGTGGATAATTTCGATGCCGTGCCAAAGGTGTTAATGGAGCGCTTCGGTCAACCACAACTGGTCATGCATATTCCGCAGAAAACCACTAAAACCTTACACAGCGTTAGCAAAGAAGCATTGATTGACGCTTTCGAGCGCGATGGCTTTTACTTGCAAATGCCACCGCAGCAAGAAAACTGGCTAGCCGAGCATCGGGAATCTCTAGGGCTGGCGCCAGAGCCACCCAAGGCGGATTATTAACATGCTCAAATTCTTCGGTTTTGCAGTAACTTTGCTAATAGCGAGCACAGTGCAAGCAAACGAACAACAGCTGGCCTTTGATAACTATGTTGCCGGATTAAAGTCAGAAGCCATAGCCAAGGGCTATGATGAAACTTTTTTAGCACCTGCTTTTGCTACCATCAAGATGCGCGAGCGAGTGATTAAACGAGATCGCAATCAGCCTGAACGCAAGATCACGCTTACTGAATATCTGCGAACTCGCGTTCCGGACTGGAAAGTCAAACAAGCCGTCGAATTGCTCAACGAGCATTTAACCGTTTTAGACGCTGTGGAACGCCAATATGGCGTTCAAAAGCGATTTATTGTTGCGCTATGGGGCAATGAAAGTAACTTCGGACGTATTCAGGGGAAAGTGCCAGTGTTATCTGCGCTTGCGACTTTGGCGTTCGAAGGTCGGCGTGAGGCGTTGTTCCGCAGACAGTTTTTTGATGCATTGGCAATCCTTCAAGCAGGTCATGTCGAGTTGGCAAGTTTTACTGGTTCCTGGGCAGGTGCTATGGGCCAAAGTCAGTTTTTACCGAGTTCATTTTTGGCTTATGCCGTTGACTTTGACGGTGACAGCAGAACCGATATATGGAACTCAACAGCAGATGTGTTTGCTTCGATTGCTAACTACTTGGCAAGTGAAGGCTGGAACGGTTCTCAGACATGGGGACGCCAAGTGAGTCTAATTGATCCGGATTTGAGTCAACTGGCAGGTCTGAATCGCAAAGCCGCTAAGGATTTATCTGAGTGGCAGTTGCTAGGGGTTAGACGTTTCGATGGACGTGACCTGCCACGTGTTGCTATGCAAGCCAACCTCGTCATGCCAGACGGCCCAGAAGGGCGGGCCTATTTGGTATACAACAACTTCCAAACGCTGATGAGATGGAATCGCTCAAGTTATTTTGGTGTGTCTGTCGCTTATTTATCAGAGCGGATTAAAAAAGGTTCATGAGCTACTCACATCAATGGCGCAATGGTGAAGCTGTCGATTATCCACCAGGCAAGATTGTCTGCGTAGGTCGAAATTACGCCGAACACGCGCGTGAATTGGGCAACGAGATACCAAAAGAACCAGTATTGTTTATCAAGCCTGCAACCGCATTTATGCACGTCTCCAAGGGGATAAATCTACCGCAGCGAAATGAGTCCTATCATTACGAGTTAGAAATCGCCCTATTGATTGGTAAAAATACCGCGAATTTAAATGGCTCGCCGATATTGTCATCGGTGACGGGGATGGGGCTTGGGTTAGATTTAACATTGCGCACTACCCAATCGCGATTAAAGGCTGCCGGACACCCTTGGGAGCGAGCTAAAGCATTTGATGGCAGTTGTCCAATAACGCCCTTTACTCCCATTGATGAACTCAATGGTGATTGGCAGCACGTATTCTCCTTATCAATCAATGGTGAGCTCCGTCAGCAGGGCGAACCTCGGGATATGCTATTTGGCTTTGCAGCGTTACTTGACGAAATTCAACACAGTTTTACCTTGTTACCCGGGGATGTAGTGCTCACTGGGACGCCTAAAGGCGTAGGGGAAATAGCCCATGGTGATCAGCTAACATTACAGCTTGGTGCTCACATGTCTTATACTAGTACCGTAAGTATTGTGGATTAAACTATGGCTGAAAAACCTTTTTGGGAAACCAAGATACTGGCAGAAATGACGCCCCAAGAATGGGAGTCGATATGCGATGGTTGTGCAAAATGTTGCCTGCACAAGTTTATTGATGATGAAACGGAAGAACGCTCTGTTTACGAAGTTGATGGCAGTGACGTTATTCACGATGGTGAACACGTGCATTTTACCAACATTGTATGTGAGCTGCTTAATACTAAAACCTGTAGCTGCACGGATTATGCAAACCGAACTACGTTAGTCCCTGAATGTGTTCAACTGACTAAAGACAACCTAGACCAAATCTACTACATGCCACCTAGTTGCAGTTACCGGCGCTTACACGAAGGACGAGGCTTACCGAGTTGGCACCCGTTACTAAACGGCAATAAAAAGTCGGCAATGCACAAAACGGGGATGTCTGTGCGTGGCAAGACGGTTTCCGAGGCAGATGTGTACCTCGATGACTTTCAAGAATATATAGCGTTATGGCCGCTTGAAGATGTGGATTAAACGCGCAGCAAGAACAACTGCCAGTAACGCTACATAGAATCCAAATACAACCATCATCCACTGCGCCATGCCCATACCGGCAAATTGCCAGGAATCATCTAAACAATCGCCAGTTGCAGCAAAAACATCAGGTAGCCATTCGTGTAAAGGCAACCAGCTAGGGAAGTTTGGTACAATTTCGCAGGGGGCAAAAAACGGATTAGGAGCGCTGAGGATATCGACATGCTCATAGGCAATCATAAAGCCCCAGACCGCAGAAAGTCCCCATATGCCATAAGCAATGAGGCGCGTTAAGCTAGTGTTATGCAGTAATGGTAACAATGCACCAAACAAAATCCCAAACATCGCTGTGCGTTGGTAGATGCATTTAATACAAGGTTGTAAACCCATGCCATGCTGAAAATAAAGGGCTGTTAACTCCAAAGTCAGCGCTGAAATGAATAGTAATGCCCAGCTCGAGCGTTGCTTTGACCATTGACTTAACATTGCGACCATACTTTTCTCTTTTTATGTAGATTCTTAGTAGCTTAAGTTGGATGTTACAGGCGTCTGCAAAAACTCACCACATAATACCGAGCTTCGAAGGCATCGGGCAAATACAAATGTTGTTGGTACCAGAGTATAAGAATCACTCTACTGGTTTTGGATAACGAAGTACGATTCTTGCGCCCTTTAGTGGGGAGTCTGCGACGAAGCAGTCTCCTTGGTGCCATTGCTGAATACGTTGCACTATAGCCAGACCCAAGCCCGCTCCACCACTTGACCTGTCACGCGCAGTATCTGGACGGTAAAAAGGTTTAAAAACCACATCGCGATATTTCGATGGTATACCTTCACCATCATCATCGACAGCAATCGAGATAGCGTTCGGATCTTCCTCTATTCTTACGATTATGCATTTTTTTGCATAGCGAATGGCATTGCTCAGGACGTTGTCCAGTGCACGAGAGATTAAATGCCCATCAGCGTTGTAGACCGGTTTGTCCCCGGTAATTGATATAGCAATTTGAGTATGTGTGGATAGCAGTTCTATGCGTTGTTGACAAAGTTCGTACAAAGGAATTGATTCGATGTGCAATTCTGGCTTATGAATATCTAAGCGGGTAAAGTCGAGCATTTCCTGCACGAGGCGCTCTAGCTCGTTAATATCTTCACGGATAGCGCCTAACTGGTTCGAATCTAATGGGCTGTCTTCAGCCAAAGCAAACTTTAATCGGGCGAGTGGCGTACGAAATTCGTGGGTTACAGCGCCGGTTAATTCACGTTGATTCTTGAGTAACGCAATTACCTTTTGACTCAATTCCGATAGTGCTCGATATATATCTCTTAAGGGTGATCGAGAGCTCAAATGCGGTAAGGGTAGATGCCCGTCGTCACCCAATTCTCTTGTTGCGCTAGTGAGTCTGGTGAGATCGCGCCATAACGGATAAAGCCACACGGCAATCAGTGCTCCGAGCAATAGAAAGAATGCACTGCTGTACAGCCACCAATTATCAATATCCAAATCGTCACGTGGAAATCGGATAGTTGCCAACTGTTGATTTGCCAGTGGCACATATACCAACCACTGGGTATCACTGAATCCGTGAAATATAGATTGCTGATCTATCTGTTGACGAATGGAGTTAGCCAAGGCGACTTCATTGGTGGAGTCGACGGTATAGTCAAGCTTGGATATCGCCAAAAAACGGTGCAACGAATCGGACTGCTGTCGCATAGCTTCAAAGCTTCTGAGCCACGCTTGCTGCTCGCTGGTAAGTGCCTCATCACGGTCCCAAAACAATCGGTCTAGCCCGGCGCTCAGGCCGACTAAGCTAAACGCGATAAACAAATATAAGCTAATAAACAACCTGGTCATCGATTAGCTTTCCCATGCGTCAGGCACAAAAAAGAAACCTTTGCCCCATATCGTTTTAATGCGAAAAGGGTTTTGTGCATTGTCGCCCAATTTCTTTCGCAGTCGACTAATGCGAACATCGGCAGAACGATCCAAACCGTCATATTCGCGGCCAATTAGATTGCGATAAATGGCATCGCGTTCAACAACTTGGCCAGCGTTTTGTGCCAAAATATACAATAAATCAAATTCATGGCTAGTCAGGGTGATATCGGATCCATTTAAGTCAACTCTTCTGGCCCTTTTGTTTATGGATAAACTGCCAAAGACAAGGTCTTCTTGCTGTTCATGTGAGTGACTGTAACTGCGTCGTAATAAGGCATTGATGCGAGCGACTAATATACGCGGTTCTACAGGCTTTATGACGTAATCGTCAGCGCCTAGCTCAAAGCCAAGTACCTGGTCAATTGCTTCGTTTTTAGCTGTCATAAACAGTAGTGGACCCGCGTAGAATCGGCGGATTTGGCGGCACAGTTCAAAGCCATCTGCTCCGGGCAACATAATATCCAAGATCACCAATGCTGGTTGGCTTTGTTGGACGGTGGATAATAACTGACGGCCATCAGCCATGGCAGTTACGGTAAATCCGTTTTTGAGCAAGTATTGCTGTACTAGTTCACGCAAACGTTGATCGTCCTCTACTAAAACGATATGTATCGGCGCAGTCATTAAAATACGCTCCAAGGTAACCTGATCCTGCGACGTTTTTGTTGAGCGCTAAGCACTGTGTAAGGGATTGAAAATTCTGCCACCACTTGCCCGCTATTTATCTTCAGCACGAGGGTGACTGATTGTTGGATATTGGTTGGGTACCGCAAGGTCGAGCGTTGCGCAGCGAAGCAACCAACCCACTGTTGCTCGATAAATACACATAGATCTTGGTCTAACAATGTCAGGTCTCTAAGGGTGATTTGTATCACAGTTTCACAGGTTTCGTTTTGCGCATCAACAACACACTCTACAGGCGTTATTTGCCATCTTTCATCGGCCATAACGTTGTGTGACAGTAGTAGTAATATAATCAAAGCTCTAAGCATCGCCATCTCCATTAAAACCGATAGGCGATGCCAATGAAGGCAGTTTGCGTGCTGCTGCGTTTGACAATTGGGCTGTCTGTCATGCCAGTGTGTAACTGCAAAGTTTGCAACCTAAATAGCCAGTGCCAATGTTTATCTACCAGATAAGTCGCGTTAATGGCAGCGCCCCATTGGAAGCCAGCTTGACCGGTATAAAATAACGCTAGGTTTTCAGTATCATTTGCGTCGATACCGTAGTAATAATCAGTTAATTTGTCACTGACCCAGCGCAATTGTGGATTAACGCTAAAGCGCCAATCTTGATAAGGGATCCTGTAATGGTAATTGAGTATCGCCTGCGCACCACTATGTACGCTGGTTATGTCATGCACCAGTGCAACACTGAACTGTTGATTCTCTCCGTACCATTGCCATCTGATCCCTCCATCTAGCGCCCATTTACGCGATGCTATTTGATCAATGTTAAGCTCGATGGTGTTTTTAGTTTCATCGCCCGAAATTGGGGCCGCAGACGGGATAGAAGCTGCTGGAATAAATATGTTCGACGTATGCCAAAAACTAAAATTAGCCTTTTCTGTATTGGGCGCAACAAAGGTTTCAATACTGAAGCTCTCGTGGCTCCATTGCCAGCCAAACTCGCCATTATCAAAGTACAGTGAATTTCCGTACCAAGCGATGTCTGGTAGTATTATAAGAGGAATGTCGTCACCTCCGACAAGAGGATTGGTGCGGCCACCGATACCCGCAGCTATGCCAATCTGCCAGCTATTTACAGCTATACAATTATCATTGTCATTGCACTCGTCGGCGATAGCTACCGATGACCAGATTAGCGATACCAGGAACACAGGAGCAAGAGCGCTCGCCAGGCTGTTCAAATATTTTTTATAGTACATCACTGTTTTTGAGTAGTCGTTCTGGATTTAGAGATTAACAGAGCGTCATGCAAGCATCATCGTTCGATTACAAATATTCACAAATTTTTTCATCTTCAAACGGATTTAGCCACACCATTTATCTAATGTTAGATGACGAATTACTAGCAAATAAGGTAAACAACCAATGAAAGGAAATAATGTAAGACCTAGTCTATTACTTGCAAGCTCAACATTACTGTTAGTCAGTGCGTGCTCAGATAACGAACAAGTACCCATTGAGCCACCAGTGCTAAATAGTCCGCAAGTGTTCGCTGGCAGTTTGACACAAACGGGCCAAGTGAGTGCCGCAACGTTTATTCGCAATGGGCTCTATAGCGCTTCGCTGGGTCATGCCGGCACACCTAAAGTCGAAGCACTCACAGCCAATGCATTAAATAATGCCAGTTTTTCTACCACTAATACTCAGGAGAGTGGGGTAGATGAAGCCGATAGGATCGAATTTGACGGTGCCCATTTTTTTGTCGCTGAATACCCAATTTGGCAAGAGCAAGAACAGGAATATCAAGCGCATGTAAGAGTATTAGCGAAAAATGAGGACAATCAATTATCGCTGATCGATGAACTTACAATCGAAAATTCAGACTGGGGAATTCATGGTATTTATTTGGCGCCAGAAGATTCTCAGTTGGCGGTATTAAGTGGTTCACAACCGGTTTTTGCCGTCGGCGCGCTAACGACTGCCGCGGAAATGCAGGGCGAGTATTCACCGAGTTTCAATGTGGAAATCTTCAACGTGTCAGCGCCAGATGATATTACTGCCCCGGATAAACTGACGTTTGACGGACGGTTGTTAAATAGTCGCCGTATCGATCAGTACTTGTATGTGGTCAGTAGCTTTGTACCGCGTCCAGAGGGTTTGGTTTTTGGCGCGAGCACATCGTCTGAGCGACTGCAAAATTATCAATACATACAATCGCTTGCAGACGAGTCATTGGTGCCTAATATTAAGCTAAACGAAGTATCGCTCAATACGCTACAAGTTGAAGATTGTATGGTTCCAGAACTCGCCACAAGCCTAGATGGTTCAGCACAAATTGTGCACGTCGCCCGGATTGATCTAACCCAACCCGCGAATGTTGAATCGCTGTGTATTTCGGCTTTGACTTCTGATTTGTATGCCAGTACCGAAGCGCTTTATTTAGTCGGTGAAGGGGAAAAAAACACATATTTACACAAAGTTAGCATGGCAGAAGGTGTTAACTACGCTGCTTCAGGTAGCGTTCCAGGCGTGGTATGGGGGAGTGCACAACCGCATCTGCGTTTGAGTGAATACGAGGGAGTCATGCGGATCGTAACGACTGATTACTGGTCTGAACCACAAGACCCTTTGCATCAATTATTCACGTTAGAAGAGCGAGGCAGTCAACTTGAGATCATAGGACAATTGCCAAATGAAGCTTATCCTGACGCAATAGGTAAGCCAGGGGAAGATGTTTTTGCGGTACGCTACATTGGCAACAAAGGTTATGTAGTGACTTTTGAACGTATTGACCCTCTTTACGTGATCGATTTGACTGACCCGGCCTTTCCGGAATTGCAGGGTGAGCTAGAAATACCGGGCTTTTCCAGCTATCTTCAGCCTATAGGTGATAGCTTCTTGTTGGGGGTGGGGCAAGAAATTGACATCGCAAGGTTACCCAATAATGGCCAAGTTGGGATTCAGCCAATTATTCTCAATGAACTTAAAATTAGCCTATTTGATGTACGTGACCCAGCTAACCCTCTAGAGTTAGATACTCTTATTCGAGAAGAAAGTTTTACTCCAGTCGAATACGATTATCGCTCATTAGCAGTGTTCCAGCAAAACTCTAGGGTATCCTTTGCTATGCCTTATGAAACCTGGCAGATGGAGTTAAGTGGTGCATCAACGCAAACGAATAAGTTGCTATCATTTGCAATAGACACGAATGCTGTGCAACCGAGTTTAATTGATGAGCGAGAAATTGAGGTTACTGCTTCCGCTGACCATTATATTTACGCTGGTGAAGATCGCAGTGTTATTACTAACTCAGGTGTATATTATTTGCGTGGCAATCAGCTCTATTTCCAAGCACATGCCACCGACGCTCCGCTACTTGGACCGTTTTAGACATCCTGAAAATTAAATATTCGTAGACTTACGCAGCTTAGGTTCTTTACCTAAGCTGTTTTTTCATATCTCAAACCAAGACTTATCCTTAATTGTTATTTTTATATTTACGCGAGACTGGAATCTTGCCAATATTGACTGGTACAATCAGTAGTTAATATAAGAATACAGGTGCGTCGTACATGATTTATAAGGCCCAAAGTCCTGCCGGATTCGCAGAAGAGTATATTGTTGAGTCGATCTGGAGTGGACGTTTTGCGCCCGGTACAATTCTTCCTGCAGAACGTGAGCTGTCTGAGTTAATTGGTGTAACTCGCACGACGCTGCGCGAAGTATTACAGCGACTTGCGCGTGACGGCTGGTTGACAATCCAGCACGGCAAGCCGACTAAAGTTAATAACTTTTGGGAGACTTGTGGTTTAAACATTTTGGAGACGCTTGCGCGTCTCGACCAAGAAGGTATCTCAGACCTGATTGATAATTTACTCGCAGCACGTACTAATTTAAGTGCTGTGTTTATCCGCGGTGCGCTGCGTAACAACGCCGATAAAGCCGTTGAGATTATCAGTCGTTACACCGGAGTATCTGAGGACGGTCCTGCATTTGCGGATTTCGATTATCAACTCAACCACGACTTAGCACTAGCCTCAGGAAACCCTGTTTTTGTTCTTATGATGAATGGATTCCGAGGCATGTATTCGCGAATTGGCGGTTACTTTTTCTCGCATAGAAAAGCCCGAGACGTGGCAAAAGGCTTCTATGCTAAGTTACTTGCAGCGGCAAAAGAGGGCGATTTTGAGTCAGTACCTATCTTACTGCGCCAGTACGGAATCGAGTCGGGTGTGGTCTGGAGTGAAGTCCGAGAGTCAATGCCAAGTGATTTGGTAGATTAATTTTCTATTTAAATCAAAACCTTAAAATTAATTTCAATAAAAAACCGCATATTAGTATGCGGTTTCTAATTGTCATTTGTAATCTATAACTGAAACTTAAATCGGTCACTGGAGAACATCATGACTAAAACAGATCAAATCAAAGCGAAGTTCAACGAAGCAGAAGAGTTTGCACGTAAAATCTGGTTGGCAGGTTTAGGCGCATACGGCAAAAGTATCGATGAAGCACAAGGTCGATACGAGCAGTTGAGCACTGAAACTCAGAAAATGTTTGAAGAGTTAGTAGTTAAAGGCGAAGCGCTTGAAGAAGACGCGAAAGGTAAGTTCAAGCAAACCACTTCAGAAGTTGAAGAGCGTGTTGCTGATGTGCGTAAGAAACTTGGTTTGGACGCAGATAACTCTGATCAAAAAATCGAAGAACTTAGCACAAAAATTGACGCACTAACTGAAGCTGTTGCGAAGTTAGCTGCAGCAAAATAATGCCAGACGCACTCTTCGGAGTGCGTTTCTGTCTCTGTTGCAATTGAGCCATTAACGTTAATTTTTAGCGGCAACAATTGCGATGATTACACTGAATAACACAGCATTGAATCGATTGAGGGGAGCTAAATGTCAACAACAAGCAAAAATCCATTTACGAGTTTTGTGAACGCATATTGCGGACTAGTGGCGGATCAAGTCAGTGATTTATCGACTCAATTTGATAAAGCTGTGTCTAAGTCGAATGCTTTATTTAACGAACTCGCAAGTCGAGGTGAAGCTGTTGAAGCAGACTTAAAAAATGCCATGCCGCGGAGTGATAAGATGAACAAGACAATAAAGAATTGGTTTGACGCCTTAAGTTTTGGTGGTGCGCAACGCGACAAGCAATTGGAACAGCTTTCAGGCAAAGTCGATAAGTTAATCGACCAGGTTGCTTTACTCGCAGAACAGCGTGCGAAGGACACTGCTGCAACCAAGAAAACGACAGCTCGCAAGACTGCAGCAACCAAAGCAGCTGCACCGAAAGCTGCTGCAAAAGCAACAACTACTGTCGCTAAACCAGCGGCGAAAAAGCCTGCTGCAACTAAAAAACCTGCTGCAGCGAAAAAGCCCCCAGCGACTAGTGCGCCAGCCGCTAAAAAACCTGCTGCGGCTAAAAAACCTGCTGCAACCAAAAAGCCAGCAGCGAAGAAACCAGCGCCTAAGGCCGAGTAATCTGCGTTTAAGTATCTAACCAATAAAAAAGAGCTGACGCTCTTTTTTTATTGGCGTTGCCAAATAGCGCGCCACTCATGAAAAGTTTCGCTGGCCTTCCAACTTGGATCGTTATTGTCCGTTTGCTTTACCAAGGCTTCTATCTGGGCATTTTGACTTGGCGTGAATTGTTTGCGAGTCTCGCTGAAATAGTAGTTCTCTATTTTATGTGCACCCTGCTGTTTATCAGGCAATGGATAAGTTGGCTTTGCAGACAGTGGTATCACGTTGGGTTCATGCGGTTTGCGTGGGTTCAAGCCTAAAACAATGGATAAATATTTCGAAGTGTTGATCCCGAAACCCTGTGGGAAAACACCCGTTATCGCGTTAAAAGCGCTAGCGAGTTTTCCATTGAGCACACCTTTTTTACCGAGTTGGTCAATTAAAGCACAGCATTTGGGTACATCCACGCGTGAAAATTCTGGTTTTGTTGATAGCACTACCGACGTATAAATTTGTGGAATTTTCAGTATCTGTCCAATTCCCGATTTGGGCTTGTAGGCATCTTTAACCACTTCCAACACAGTTGCATGGGATAGAACTTGTTGTTCAGGGCATGCGTAATCGGTACCGTGATCAACACCTAATCCTAAGCTTACGTAATCTGCACTAAAGCGATAATTCATTTTAAGCAGAGATTGCCGCTCTTCAGCTTCCAATACCCTAAATGGATTGGCTGTACCGTCTGCACCATGGAGTAATTTCACCGCCAATGGATGCTGAAGACCCGCATTCTGAAACAGCGCGGCCGTCATGGCGGGTACTGCCACCGTTGCATAACAGAGCTTACGAGCTTCTGCATCTTCGTTATAGCGAGCTTCGGGTTGACGAAACGTATGCCAGTTAGGTACTTGGCATATTTGCTTACGAATGACTTCATCAACTAGGCGCAGTGTTAGCGCCATCTTATAGGGAACTTTAAGTTTTTGGTGAATCGCTTGATGGGGTAAATCTGACTGTTCAGCGATTAGCCACAAAGCGGCTAAAAATTTTGCGGTTTTTTGTTGAGTCTCGGGGTATGAGCTACCTTCACAGCAGTCGAATACCATTTGACACAGTCTTTGTACTTTAGACTGGCGACTGTGCCGGGCGTCCTTATCAGCTTGTTTGGCCGCATCCAGTTTGGCTATTTCTTGGTGTAAATCCGCGTCAGTGGCGCCGTCGACGTCTTCAGCAATTTTATCCTGTAAAACGGATATCGCGATTTTATGATCAAGTTGTTGACGTGTACTTTTTGCATCGTCGACAAAAAAAATGCTGTGATGTCATCGAAAACCGAACGTTGACCCTTCTTATCTGAAGCGATTAGTCCAACGATTTCTAACACCTTCCTTATGTATGGATCGCCGGCAAATGCCTTATTCATGCAGTTTTAGATTCAACTATACGTATATTTGTCGCCTGGCCCAAAACGCGTGCCTCACGCTCCTTGAGTTGCTTCAAATAACGCTGCAACAGCTGACTAACATGCGTACTCCGCTCAATATAATCAAGTTGTGGCCAAGTTGCTTTCTCGCCATTGCGGATTAATTCGCCGATACTTTCTACTGTTGGGTTTGACCACAGGTGCGCCAAGCTGCGCATGCCGCGCTCCGGCAGTATATTTACGTCGCCCACGTATTGTTGATCAACAACCGAACGCAACTTGTGAATTGCTAATTTTGCTGCGCGATTTCCCACTGCGGCTTCGAGTACATCAAACGCGTAGATGCTATTTACTTTGGCTAAGTTTGTAATATGTCGCATGGTAATGCTCGACACACTGTTAGCATCTTTGCGATTACGCGATAAAAACGGCACTGCCAGTGGATTGGTTTGACTCACTATGCTGTGGTTAACACCATATAAGCGCGCCAGTCTCTCGTACGGCAAATCGGCCATCAATGAGCCATCTGCAAAGCGTCGATTGGGGATGTAAGGTACAATTTGACCGTTTGCGTTTTTAGCCCGCAACTGCACAGGACTGAATACGATAGGTACTGCGCACGATGCGCGAACTGCTTGAGTTATAATAGCATTAGGTGATGTTTTAGCGTTCAACAAGCGAGAATATTGATGTAGATCTGCGGGTGAAACGGTCACAGTGACATGCAGACCGGTGCGCTTGAAAGCTTCTTCAAACGTCATTACGTCAAACAATTCAATTAGCGCGTTTTCGAGCTTAGAACTATCGAACATGCTTTTGCCAGTGACACCTTTAAATACGCGCCAATTGCGGAATTTATTGTAAATGAATTCCGCGTTTAATACGTCGAGTAATTCGTCACGTGTGCGGGTACCTAACATGGCTGCAATGATTGAACCGGCGCTTGCGCCAGATATAACACCTGGTAATAGGTCGCGTTCATTGAGCGACTTGACTACACCACAATGGAAGAAACCCAGTCCAGCGCCACCGCTTAACATTAAGCAACTGCGGCCGAACGCGTGGGCGGTTTCTTCGAAGAATGACAATTTTTCGTAAAAGTCGACTTCCAATTCATTGGCGGCATAGATGTCATCCAACGCACCGGCCACCTGTTGATTAAACTCTTCAATTAAATGCTTGGTACCGAGTTTCGATTGATGTTGCAATATTGGGTTGGCAATGTTGCCTAGGTTGCCATGCAACCCCTCATGCAAAATCGACATCAAGCCTAAAATGTCGCCTTGACCACGCGCTAATTTAATTCGCTGTACCCGTTTGCGGATTAAGCGATAATCATAATCACGACAGGGGTCTTTTGTCTTCCATTCGTCGGCACCAGAGAGCTCATCGTGTTCAGCACACGCCTCGCGATACTCGGCGTAGGTCTGTGCGTGTTCAATGGCATCGTCCAATTGCGCCAATCGATTGTTAAACAAAGGCATACATCACCTTCAAAAGCTATTTATCTGCAAGCAGTGTAAACAAAATGTTTAGAAACCACTACCCAATTTATCGAGTTAACGTATTGCGGCGAATACTGTGCAATAAACGTGAAATTAGGCAGTGTTTATTGGTTACGCCGACAAAACTTTAGGTTACACTCTGATATTGTAGTTATTAAGAATAAAACAAGGCGCAAAATCGTCGATATGGAATGGATCCTCGCCAATCTGATGCTTTTTACCATCCCACTGGTTAGTGCAGTGGTTGGGTGGTTTACTAATTTTCTAGCCGTGAAAATGATGTTTTACCCTATCGAGTTTTTTGGTATCAAACCGATTTTTGGGTGGCAAGGCCTGATACCTGCTAAACGTCGCGAGATGGCGGAAATAGAAGTAGAACTAGTTCTTGGTAAGCTGTTGAGTGTAGAAGAGTTAGCAGAACGCCTCGATCCCAACGAGTTAACGAAAGCAATACAGCGCCGCCTCAAGCAAGTCGTAAAGAAAATAGTCAACGAAGTAATGCGAGAATCTGCACCACACCTTTGGGCAGGCTTACCCGCGGCGGGCAAAGACTTAGTTTACGCGCGTATCGAGGCCGACATCCCCAATGTTGTGCACAAACTTGTCAATGATTTTCAACATAACGTCAACGAAATCCTCGATATCAAAGAGCTTGTTGTCGAACAACTGGTCAGCGAACCTGAGCTAATCAACGAAATTTTTCTAAAATCGGGTGAGAAAGAGTTTCCGTTTATTGTCAAATCAGGTTTCCTATTCGGGTTCCTTTTTGGTCTACCCACCATGCTATTGTGGCACTTCTACCAGTTTTGGTGGATTTTACCCATTGGAGGTTTATTAGTCGGCTATTTGACTAACTGGATCGCGATAAAGATTATCTTCGAACCTAAACAGCCGATTAGCCTTGGGCCATTTAAGATTCAAGGTATGTTCCTCAAGCGACAGAATGACGTCGCGAGGGTATATTCAGATATCATCGAACAAAAACTAATTAATTCGAAAAACATCACCAACATGATTCTGCATGGCTCGGGCTCGCAACAGCTTCTGGAGTTAATTGAGCTACATGTTAATGATGCCATAGAGCGAAATGTGTCAATTGCGCAGCCTTATTTTGCGCTTGGCTTAGGTTCTGAGAATTACTTCCGCATGAAAGAACTCGCCGTGGAGCAAATTTTCTTAAACTCAGACAAGTACCTCATGTATGCTTATGATTATGCCAACAAGGCGTTACAAGTAGGAAATGACTTGTGTGCGCGAATGCAAGAGTTGAGTCCGGAAGAGTTTGAAGGTGTATTACGGCCTGCATATCAAGCAGATGAATGGAAGTTAATATTAACAGGTGCTGTATTAGGAGGCATTGCCGGGGTAGCCCAGCTTTACTTTGTCTTCGGTTAGGAGGATTGCATGAAAACCGCTGAACGGGTCCTTGCGACATCGCTGGAGTTGTTCAATTACCACGGCGAAAGCTCGGTAACCAGTGTTGATATTGCCAACGAAATGGATATAAGCCCTGGTAACCTTTACTATCACTTCAAGGGCAAAGAGCTCATTGTTGATGCATTATTTGATATTCATATTCATCAATTTGAGCGTTTACTCGATGTGCGAAATATCGACGCACTCACATTAGAAGAATACTTCTACTACCTTTATTTGCTCCTCGAACAAATTCACCTCTATCGCTTTTTGTATCGCTCCCCCATGGACCTGATGGAAAAGTATCCCAAGGTCGCTAAAAACCTAGTACGCTTGGTGAAGCTTTTAGAAGCTAAATTAGAGTCAGTACTGACATTGGCGCAACAGAGAGAGTTTCTTACTCTGTCTGACAATGAGTTGAAGTCGTTAGTAGAGATGATGAGCTTAACTATCATCCAATCCAGTCAATATTACCAACTCAAAGGCGATGTCGACGACGGGCATCAAATTTATAGTACACTGGCGCTATTATTGGCGCTATTGTCACCTAGAATGCGCGTGCCAGTAGAGAATTTGGCCGAGCTACAGCAACAATTATCACTACATGGATTTACCCGCGGGAATACATAGGCAGACGCAATGAAAAAGCGAGCAAAAGCGAAGACGTTAACGTTTTTGGACAAAACATTTTGGCTGACGGAATCGGTCGATAACCCTAAGCACGTGGCTAGTTTACAAATGCTGAAAAAGCCTGAAAGTGCTGCACCAGATTATGTTGAGGCTCTGTTTAACGAGGTTAGCCAGTACAACAAAGCATCTGCACCGTTTAACTGTCGCGTTAAGAGTTTCTTGGGCTTCCCTCTAGGATTGGTGCCGGGTACTCGGTTAGATATGAATTATCACGTGCAAATTCACAAAGTGGATGACATGTCAGATAGGCCGGCTTTAGACGACTACATCGCAAAAATGCATGAAGTGATGCTCGACCGTGATAAGCCCCTTTGGCAATTTCACTTTATTCACGACGGTAAGAGCGATGTTTATGGTATTTATGTAAAGGTACATCACATGTATGGTGATGGCGCCACGCTTGTTCGCTGGTTCCAACAGGGATACCACACTGAAGCAACCGATGAGAGTTTTATTCCGGTTTGGGCTGTTAAACGCAAGCGCAATATGGGGGCGCGGGTTAAGTTATGGCGCAAGGTATTGCGCCAGAGTTGGGGCTTGCTAGTCGCAACCAAAGACTTATTGGTTA
The DNA here is from genome assembly GCA_964230255.1 of Alteromonas sp. Classification (GTDB taxonomy): domain Bacteria; phylum Pseudomonadota; class Gammaproteobacteria; order Enterobacterales; family Alteromonadaceae; genus Alteromonas_E. Next base: position 67,952 of record CAXRGW010000040.1, on the reverse strand, counting down.
TCTTCGTTCGTTTGTTTTTCAAAATTATCTGGATCAACCGACATTACATGCCAATTCCGTTTAGTGGCACGAGAACCGTACTAACTGGGCAGGTTAAATCGGGTCGTGCGGTGGCGACTATGGATATTGATTTTGATCGAGTGCGCAAGGTGGGTAAGAAAACCCGTGCATCGGCGAATGAAATATTACTATGTGTATTTGATATCGCCATCCATCGGTTTTTACAGGATTTCGGGCACACGTTTGAAAAAGCACTTTTTACCAATATGCCAATTAACCTGCGTAAGCCGGGGGAACAAACGTCTGGCAATAAAATAGCCATAGTGCCGGTAGAATTAGCCCATGGTAAAACCGACCCTTATGTGCGCTTGCGCCAAATCATTGCTAATCATCGCATTGTTAAGCATGCTGCTCAGCACGCGAGCCCAGGGGCTTTTAGTTACTACACTGTGGTTATTCAATCGTTTGCTTTGATTTTTGAAATGTTGCGATTGTCTAACGTGACCCGGCCTATTGCTAATTTGTTAGTTTCAAATGTTCCCGGCCCTGCGGAAACTCGATATTTGAAAGACAGTGAGTTAATTGCCAATTATCCGGTTTCAACCATGACTCCTGGCGGGGGGGTAAATATCACGTTAATGACCTATTCGGGCGTGGCTAACATCGGCATGGTGTGCTGCAACAAGAACATTAAATCGCTACAACCTTTAGCTGATTATTGCGCTGAAGCTTTTGAATTACTTGAGAAGAGCATTGACGATCCGACTGTCAACATTGCCGATATGGGCGAGCATATTGCAGAGATGCCAGTCTCAATTGTTACTGAAACCTTACATACGGAGAGTGAGCAAGCGAGCTAAAATGTATTGTGTGATTATGAAAACGCCAAGCAAATGCTTGGCGTTTTTAGTTGTAATCTACAGTTAACGATTACTCTGTGGGTTCAGGTTCGCGATGCACTATAGGCTTCTTCAGGTGCTTGTGAAAAAACGGCATTATCCATTCATACATTTGTTTTACTTCACTGGTTGAAGTAAAGGAATGGCCGGAATCACGCATGATCTCGCGTCGGTGTTCAATACCATACAGGGAAAGCATGTGACTCATGCGCCACGTATGTTCAACATCTACGATGCGGTCTTTAGTACCGTGAATAAGCATGATGGGCGTTTGAATATTCTGCGCGTTGTAAACCGGTGAGAACGACTTCAACTCATCCATTTGGGTACTGGGATCACCAATAATTTCCTTGAGTCTTTCCGTCAGTAATGAGTTATTTTGTACTGAGCTGGTGTTAAACAATAAAGGAAGATCCATCACCCCCGCAAATGAAACTGCACATTTGTATGTTTCAGGTTCACGCAAGACACCCATTATTGCTGAGTAACCACCATAGCTGCCACCGAACAAACACACTCTTTGCTGATCGAGGGCAGGGAATGAAGCAAAAGCGTTTTGTACTGCGGCATTGATGTCATCCTCAATGGCGCGCCCCCATTGCTGCATACCTTGTTTCTCAAAGTCTCTTCCATAGCCACCAGAGCCTCGGTAGTTAACTCGAAGCACCGCATAGCCATTGTGAGCTAGCCATTCTACGTCACCTGTAAGATATTGCGTATCGTATACTCCTATTGGACCGCCATGCGGCATGATAATTAAGGGTAGACTATCGGCTTTATTTAAATCGGTTTGCGCAGGATATGAGAGAAAGGCTTCAATCTTATACTGGTCACTGATCGCTGTTTCAAATACGATTTTTTTTGCTAATGCGACATTGTCTAGCCAAGGAAATAGAGACTCGAATGCTGTGCACTGCTTGCCGAACTCGTAGCAGTACAAAAGTTGTCCGGGGTTATTATCACCATAGCGCGCAATGATCATTGCGCTTGCGTCAACAGAACTATCAAACACAGAGTGGTTTAGCGTTTCTTCTTGAGCTGCAATTGCTGCATATGCTTGTTGTGCCTCCGCATCGATAAAGAATCGGTTAAGTCGACCTTTTTCTAGATATGAGACAGCAATAGGAGTTTGTCCATCGCCAGCCATAACGATTGCACTAACGTCTCTTTCGGGGTGTTCGTAAATTACTTCAGTGACGCTGGCGCTGGCTAGATCGAACACCACTGCCGCGCGTTTATCGCGTTGATAGTCAGTGATTACCCAAAGCTTAGTATTCTCGGCATCAACGCCATAAATCTCAAAATGAGTTTCTTCGTCACCGGTCCAAATGGATTTCATTTTACGTGAACTTTCACGCTGACGGCTCCACAATACTGGCTTGCCATCTTCATAAGATATACCGGCACGGAGACGGCTATTTTGGTCCGTGATCCATCCTATAATTTTGCCGCTATTGGAATTGTATTTACTGCGCTTTTGAAAACGATAAGGTTTTTTAGCAAAAAGTGGATACTTATGCACATCGCTAAACACTTTATCATCATCCCAACGGTATTGGGCAAACAAAATCGCGTCCGGTTGGTTTGAAAGTCGGTCTACAATGTAGCCCTGTACGTTAATAAAATCGCGTCTAATTTCTTTAACACCAGATTCATCATAAGCGAGATCGAGAATCATCGTGCCTATTTTGCCACTGGACTTGTTGCGCGTTTGAATGGCTAGAATATTGTCTGATAGCCACTCTATATCACTAATGTAAAAGCGGTTATTGACACCGTACACGTCAGTATAAGGAACAGTTTGACTGCCGACGTAGATCGCTCCGACTTTTTCATACACCAGCATTTCGCCACTCGGGCTCAAAACAGCTTGCCCGACAACAGGCCTGCTAAAAAAATCATCTATTGGCAACAGCTCATCCTGTTGGGCTTGCATAGTAAAAGACATACTCGAAAATACGATGCTAAACAGAATATACCACTTCATTATTCAGCCTCCTGATTGTAACGTTCATCATAGTAGTGGGCCAAGAATGGGTCTGAAGGCATTAGCGCGTTATGCCATTGATAACGATGTAATAAATAGGGGTACTGCTGTTCGAGTAATTTAATTGATATTGCTGAACGGTCATGCAGATCGGCGCGTGCACCGTGATTGGTATCTTCAAATATAAACACGCCAGCAAAATTAAGCTTGTTTGGACTCACAGTGAATACCATATCGGCATCAGTAAAATCGATAAATGTGTAGGTAGTGGTTCCTGCAACATCCACATTACTATCCTGTAAAGCGAAACCGTTAAAGCCGAGCTCTACTCTATCCCAGCGGTATGTACCTTGATCTAGAGCGCGTACCTCAAAGTGTTGGTCGTGGACCAGTGGACCAATCTTAAAACTGTTTAATACACCGTCACCTACGATTGAAATTTTAGGGGCAACACCATAAGAGTATGCCGATACAATAGTCAGACCTTGGCCAGCATCGACATTTTCAAGATCAACACGAGCTTCGATACGCTCGTCTATCTGAGCTAGCAACTTCGCATAGGTATCGACTCGGCGTTCTAGCCAGTTCTCAATTGTATCTTGCTCTTCACAGTACTTTCGCGTCTGCGGGTCAGTATTTAAGTTGGCGGCAACTTCCAATATTTCAAAAATAAATCGTTGAAAGTGTGTGTTGTAGTCAAAGTGCGATTTCCAAACATCGGCAACCATTTCAAACGTAACTTCAGGATCGACTTGATATTTGAGATACTGACGTTTGTGAGATGCTAGTGATTCATCAAAATCGTCTTGAACCTCTTTAATATCACGTTCGTAATCGGCAGCAAGTTCGGTTGCATATTCATCACAGCTATCGGCTAAAACTTGGGCATTCAGTGCGCACAAAAGGGGAATTAATATTAATTTTTTCATATAACTACGTGTCTTTTTACTACAGGTGGCGACAAGAAGCATTTAAAGGTGTGAACTATATTGAGGCTCTTCACGAACCGGCGATAAAGTGACTACAACGTTCCTTGTCTGTGTAAGTATCCTACGGCGCCCTTATGCAATCAAGGTGTATTTTGTCTGCGCTTTTTAACCCAAGTAAACGTTAATTACATTTGGGTTGGCAGTGACAGCGTCATACCAATGGCCACGCAGACAGTACTTGTTATAATACCGATTACTCCTAATCCATCCATGGTTTCGCTGAAATTGTGCAGGTAAACAAGCAGTAGGATTACACATACACCAACACAAGATATCTGTTAGAAGTAAAAACGCAGCTCGCGTTGCTCAACAATGACCTGCTTGCCTAGCCGAGAAAATAAGTTTTGACGCCATTCTGCTGGATCGAGAGTAAAGGTCAAATCGTTGTTGGCAATGGCTTGAATGACGTGATTTTCAATCTGGGGGCGGTGGTAGTCCAAGATTTTTTGCTTGCTGCCACCAACATACATTTGTAAGTAGTTGATCGCCTGATTTGAGGTGCCTGCAGTAAGAATGTTTAGCGCTGATTTCATTGGTGTAGCTAACAGACCGGATAATTGTACGGGCGATAATGAGTCGATGATTTTACTGGTATCAGATAGCAATGCGTATTCATCGTTTATCAACGCAACTTCATCAACGCGAATATTTTCAATTGTCAGCGTTACATGCGGGACCAAATATTGAGGATCGGCAGAAACCACAACCGCCAAATGCGCGCGATATATGGGGTTCGCGAGCACTCTGATTTCCATGCGACACAGCAGTTGTAGGTGAATGCGATTAGTGCTCTCTGGCATGCTGATTTCGCCCTCTAGCAAGGTCAGTTGCCCCTTGCCAATGGGGACTGGTATTTCAAGCGTTTGCGGGAAATGCGGCACGATCAAATCATTGAGCTCTTGCTCGTTGAATTGGTCGTATTTGAGTTTGCCCATTTTCACCATCAGCATTGCAATAGCTACTTTTATTCGGTCGGCAACAGAAAGAGGACGCCAAGCGATAGTCACAGCGGCTTAATTCACACTAGTTAGTTTGATTGAAGCAAATAATGAAGTGCTAGGCGCGACTGTCAAGAGGAAAACCACATTATTGCGAGAAATTTTCGAAATTTTAACATTCTGCTAACCCCAACCTCAGGAATTTTGATACACTGGTACGATGACTGAAATTATGATTTTTTGCAGTAGGTAAACAAAGTTTATGCAAACAACATCAGAGTATTTTGATTATATTATCGTTGGGGCTGGGTCTGCTGGTGCAGCTCTGGCTGCGCGTTTGAGCGAAAACCCAGCGTGTAAGGTCTGTTTATTAGAAGCGGGTAGTCGTGATCGCAACCCGTTAATTCATATACCTTTTGGTTTGTCCTTATTATCTCGAGTTGAGGGCATTGGTTGGGGCTATCACACTGCGCCACAAACGTTTTTGAATGATCGCGAAATGTTCTGGCCACGCGGAAAAACCCTTGGTGGCTCAAGTTCAATTAACGCCATGTGCTATATCCGCGGGGATGTTCAAGATTACGACGATTGGGCCGCAAGTGGTGCGGTTGGTTGGAGTTGGAACGATGTCTTGCCGTACTTCAAGCGCTCTGAAAACAATATGCGCGGTGCCGACGAGTTTCATGGCACGGGCGGACCGTTAAACGTGGATGATTTGCGTCATAAAGATAAGCTGTCACATCGGTTTGTCGAAGCTGCAGAAAGTGTTGGGTTCAACATCCTCGAAGATTTTAATCGCGAAGAGCGAGAAGGTTTGGGGTTTTATCAGGTTTCGCAAATTGGTGGTCAGCGCTGCTCAACGGCTAAAGGCTATTTAAAACCGGCACTGCAGCGCAATAATTTGACCGTTATGACCGGTGTAATGGTTGAGCGTGTGCTTCTTAAAGACAATGCTGCGGTTGGTGTTCAGGCGCGCATTGGTGGACGGGTTCAACGTTTAAAAGCTAATCAAGAAGTGATTCTTAGTGGTGGTGCGATAAACTCACCACAGTTGTTAATGTTGTCAGGTATTGGTCCCGCTGAGCACCTGCGCGAAAAGGGGATCCACGTTCAAGTCGACTTGCCAGGTGTCGGGCAAAATTTGCAAGACCATCTCGACGCTATCGTTCAACACAAAACTAAAGTCCGTGAGGGTTATGCGGTTGCACCAACTGCGCTGCCCAAATATATCAAGGGTACATTTCAATACTTGTTTAAACGCAAGGGGTTGTTTTCATCGAATATAGCTGAAGCGGGTGGATTTATGCGCTCGTCGTTGGCTGAAAGAGGCCCTGATATCCAGTTTCATTTCCTACCTGCAATATTGGAAGACCATGGACGTCAGTCGGTTCTCGGTTACGGCTTTGGTGTGCACGTATGTTGTTTATATCCCAAAAGCCGCGGCGAGATACGTTTGCAAAGTAATCACCCTGCTGATCACGCACTAATTGCGCCGAATTACTTATCTCATCCAGACGATCAGAAAGTCATGATAGAAGGTGTGCGCAAAGCGCGTGAGATTTTAGATTCGGAAGGGTTTGAAGAGTTTCACAGTACTGAACAATCACCTGGCGAAAAGGCACAATCTGATGAAGAGTTACTCGCCTTTATTCGGGAGAAGTCTGAGACAATCTATCATCCAATAGGCACTTGTAAAATGGGTGCGAAAGACGATGCTATGGCGGTTGTTGACGAGCAGCTACGCGTTTATGGCGTACAAAAGCTACGTGTTGTAGATGCTTCTGTTATGCCTTCTCTAATAGGGGGTAATACAAATGCGCCAACTATCATGATCGCTGAGCGAGCGGTGGAGTTTATTCAGCAGAGTGCGACTCTATAACGTTACTGTGCTGGGTAAATAAATGCGTGGCGCACTCGCACATTTCATCAATGTGCGAGCGATCCGCATAAATACCATCGATTAGCAACCGCGCGATACCGTGCATAGTGCCCCAAGTCACCTGCGATAGTCGCAAGGTATCTTCTGTAGCTGGCAAGACTCCCAGCTCCTGCCATTTGCGGGTCATCTCGACTTGATGTTGAAAGCTCGGATAGGCAACGGCTTTTAATTCATTGGTAGGTTGCGCATTCTTCCAAATCGTCCGGCCGAACATCAAATCATACAGTTGTGGATTGTCGGCCGCATAATAAATGTAGTCGCGCACAAACTGTCGAAGTTTCTCGGTATTACTTAAATTATCTTGGGCGAAAATGGCTTCTGCCTCTGCACGCCACCGCACAAACCCTTGCTCAGTAATTGCGCATAGTAACGCGTTTTTATCTTTGAAATGGTGGTAAAGCGCTGTTCGCGACACGCCAACGGCTTCAGCTAGCTTCCGCAGAGATAAACCTTCGATTCCTACTTGTTGCAACATAAGGGCGGCTTGTTGGACAAGGCTAGCGCGTAGGTTGCCGTGGTGATAGCTGTTTTTCGGTGATATGGCATTCATGCTGATAGATTATGATCTCAATCTTGACAGTGTCAATATAAAGCACTATCTTGACACTGTCTAGTTTTTGGAATTCAAATCATGAACGAAAGCAACACCCTTGATTTTGGTGGTTTAGAAACACTAAGCGTAAGCATCGAAAACCACATCGCACACCTTCAATTATGCCGTCCAGAGCAATTAAATAGCATGATCCCTGTATTTTGGCGTGAGTTGCCAGAGACTGTAAGGCGCATAGATGAGTACGCGGCGGCACGTGTGATCGTGATTTCTTCACAGGGCAAGCACTTCAGTGCCGGTATGGATCTCAGCGTGTTCCAAAACATGGCGAAAGATTTCAGCGGAGAGCAGGCACGCCGCGCAGAGCGCATGCGACGTATGGTATTGGAACTTCAAGATGCATTTAACGCGTTAGAAGAAACTCGTATCCCAGTACTTGCCGCGGTACAAGGTGGTGCCATTGGTGGTGCGGTTGACATGCTCAGTGCGTGCTGTAGCCGCTATTGTTCAGTTGACGCGTTTTTCTGCATTAAAGAAACGGCAATTGGTATGACTGCCGATGTCGGTACACTGCAGCGCTTACCACATTTAATCCCGCAAGGGCTTGTGCGCGAACTTGCCTACACAGGTCGCAATCTCACCGCGGAAGAAGCGCTGCGCAGCGGTTTCGTTAACCAAATTTTTACTGACCAAGCGACCATGCTTGAAGAAGTTATGAAAATTGCTGCGAGTATCGCACAGCATTCACCTTTAGCCGTCCACGGCTGTAAGCACATGATCACTTACACACGTGATCACGATGTAATTGACAGCTTAAATCACATGGCTACATGGCAATCAGGGATGTTCCAGATGCCAGATATTCAAGCGGCCATGCAAGCACAACAGCTCAAGCAAATACCCGAGTATGACGATTTACACCCGCTATTTTCGCGGATGCAAGACAACCAAAAATAATTACCTTACTAACATTTTCAGGACCTTAAATACCATGCAACAAACATTTAACAATTCAGCGCCGCATGCGCACTATCCGCACCTATTTAGACCACTCGATCTTGGTTTTACAACGCTTAAAAACCGAGTTTTGATGGGTTCAATGCACACCGGTTTAGAAGAGTTACCTAATGGACATAAACGCATGGCCGCATTTTTTGCCGAACGCGCCCGCGGCGGTGTAGGCCTTATTGTGACCGGTGGTATCGGCCCGAATGATGAAGGTGCAACTCATGCCGTGACTTGTAGACTCGACTCAGATCAGGCGGTAACTAATCACCGTGAGGTTACTGATGCGGTGCATGAAGCGGGTGGCAAGATTTGTATGCAGATACTTCACACTGGACGCTACGCCTATAACAAAGAGTTGGTTGCGCCAAGTGCGGTCCAAGCACCGATTAACCCATTTAAGCCTAGGGCTCTAGATGCTGAAGGGATTGAAAAACAGATAGAGGATTTTGTTTACACTGCGAAACAGGCTCAACGTGCCGGCTATGATGGCGTTGAAATCATGGGTTCTGAAGGTTATTTCCTCAACCAGTTTATCGCAGCTCGAACCAATCATCGCGATGACGAATGGGGCGGTAGTTATGAAAATCGTATCAAGTTACCGATTGATGTTGTACGTCGCGTTCGCGAAGCAGTAGGTGAGAAATTTATCATCATTTATCGCTTGTCAATGCTCGACTTGGTTGAAGGTGGCTCGAGCTATGAAGAAGTTGTTATGTTGGGTAAAGCAATTGAAAAAGCCGGTGCAACTATCATCAATACAGGCATTGGTTGGCACGAAGCGCGTATTCCGACTATTGCGACTAAAGTACCTAGAGCGGCGTTTACATGGGTTACGGCTAAGTTTAGAGAAGCATTATCGGTGCCTGTGATTACTTCAAACCGTATTAATATGCCTGATGTTGCTGAAGAAGTGTTGGCAAGAGGTGATGCTGATATGGTGTCGATGGCGAGACCATTCCTTGCTGATGCTGACTTTGTCGCCAAAGCCGACCAAGGTAAAGCGGAGGAAATCAATACGTGTATTGGTTGTAACCAGGCCTGTCTCGATCACGTTTTCGACGGCAAAATGACTAGTTGTCTAGTTAATCCACGTGCCTGTCATGAAACTGAATTATTGATTCAGCCAGCCACTGAAACCAAGCATATTGCAGTCATTGGTGCTGGACCTGCCGGACTGGCAGCAGCAACAACGGCTGCTTCGCGCGGTCACAAAGTTACCTTGTTTGATGCCGATTCAGAAATCGGTGGGCAATTTAATATTGCTAAACAAATTCCAGGTAAGGAAGAGTTTTACGAAACCATTCGATATTTCGGAAAGCAGCTTGAGATCCACAACGTTGATGTGCGCTTAAACACGCGAGTTTCGGCGGAGGATTTGAATGCTGGTGACTATGATGAAGTGATCCTTGCTTCCGGCATAACGCCGCGCATACCAGCAATTGACGGAGTTGAACACAGTAAAGTACTGTCGTATTTAGACGTCATTAAGCACAAGAAGCCGGTCGGCAAGAAAGTAGCCATCATTGGCGCTGGTGGCATTGGCTTCGATACTTCTGAGTATCTCTCACACGGTTCGAAAACGCCAAGTACAGATATTCCTACCTTTATGGAAGAGTGGGGTATTGATATGACCCTGCAGTCACGTGGTGGTGTTGAAGGCATGCAGCCTCAACCAGAGGCTTCATCGCGTGAAATTTATCTCCTGCAACGCAAATCAAGCAAAGTTGGTGCTGGCTTAGGCAAAACCACAGGATGGGCACATCGCGCTGGGCTTATGATGAAGGGCGTTCATATGTTAGCTGGCGTGAGTTATCAAAAGATCGATGACGCAGGGCTACATGTGTTAGTGAATGATGAGCCGCAAGTACTTGATGTAGACAACGTGATCATTTGTGCGGGACAGGAGCCATTGCGTGAACTCGTTGAAGGCTTAGCCAAACCACACCATTTAATCGGTGGCGCAGATGAAGCTGCTGAGTTAGATGCGAAACGTGCAATTGACCAAGGAACAAGACTCGCAGCCACGCTTTAGGCTGCGAGCGCTGTATTCTTTATAAACCTACACGTGATGGCAAGCGAGCCTCACACTCTGCATTGTTGGTTGGGATGACATCAGTCGTTTGTAGCCAGTCGGTACTGTGGAATTCACGGAATTCACCATCGAGATCGAATCGAGCAACGGTATACTCGACGTTCTCAATGGTGGCGCTTCCTGCGGGTTTCAGAATCGCCTGATAGGTCGTTTCCAACAAGGTGATAGTTAGCAACAGATTGAAGCTTTCGGCATTGTCGGACGCACTGCCTAATAGTGACCAAAACCCAACTACAAGCTCACCACGAGTATTGCCGTCGCCCAGCTCACCGGTCGTGGTATTCGCATCGTCAATAAACTTAACACAGGCACTAAAGTTGCCATCTATGGCATCAGTATCGCCCATAAAGTAAAATTCAACTTCTGAATCATCGACACTAGTTGGTGCAATACCTAAGTCTAAGTCTGATACGCGTAAGGTCATGCCACTTAGCTGGCTAAATGGCTCAGCATCGTCTGGTAGCTGTGCCGCTTGAGTGACCTCTTCCTCGCTATCAAAGTCACTACCGCTAAAATCATTTTGAACTAACGCGGAAACATCGGCTAATTCACTTGAAACAGCATCCACAAGCACCTCGACCAAGCTGTCGTCAGCAGTTGCAAAGAAATTAACCATTGATTCAATGGTTACATCATTACTGCTGCTCTCTTGTAGCGTTTTGACGGTCAGTACTTCAATTAAGCGAGCGCTGCCAGTAACGTTGTTCAAGTTGGTATCAACAGTTGGCGGAATTAGCTGGTCAGTTAATAACGCCAAGTCATCGGTGACATTGATAACACGATTAAAAGCCGTCTGTTTTTGTGGCTCAGACTCCGGCGGCATTGAATAATCTTTACGCTCATAAAGGGCAATAACTTCGTCTTCAGCGCTTTGAATAACGCGAGATAACGCATCATTTGAGGCTAACACTTCACCAAGGCGCGCCCCCGATTGAACGATCTCACCGGCCAAGCCGCGATAAATCGCGGCAGTCGCATCATTAGGCGTATCAAATTCACTACCAACTTCGGTATAGATGTCGGTCAGTCTATCCGACAGAACCGTCACCGCTTTATGAAGTTTAACTGCCGTATTTAACAGCTTTGAATCGATACCTGTACCTGAATCAGTAGCTAAGTAGTCGACTTCAATATCTGTGGCGTTTATGTCTAGCGCTTGCAGAACAGTCGCTTGCTGTGATGATTCAACGTTGGTAAGAATACTAGTGATTGGCGAGATAATTGTATTGTCAACATTGCTTTCACCTGGTGCAGAAATACGTCTGCTCAATTGGCCGGCGAAAGGTTCTCCGGTCAGTGTATCGTAGCCACTATCTATACGCAGCACTGCTTCACTATACGCAGTAGTCGTCGTCAGGCAATATTGAGTTTCTTGGGCCGAAGCAGAGCTGGCGCAATAATCTGCTCCAGTCATCGGGTTGAAAGAGAAATAGCCTTGATTATCGGTAAAAGCCCAAGCTTCCCAAGCATCACGTGTACCATTGTTATTGCTATCAATAAACACCGTGGCCCGGGCAATGTAGCCGTCGATTGCGCGGCCCGAAAAGACTTGATTGCTTTGACTGATTACGCCCTGATCTTGAACGTCCGAACCACAGCCATTTAGTATTAGCAAGGATGCGAGACAAGCTGCAGATACCTTAGATGGGGCAAAATAACTTTTTTTCATGTTAATTTTCCATGTTTAAACATTCGCGTTCATATACTTCAACGCAAATTAAAATTGTTCTTCAATACTCAGTGCAAATCCAAAGCGTCGTGGCGCAGTACTGCCGTCTACAACCACATCTTCGAGACCGTATTCAAAGTCAAGGTTTACACTGTCAAAAAAGGTAAAGCCAAGTGTCGCACTGGAAATTTCCGAGCCGACTAAATTAGCGTGGTAACCGGCGCGCAAAGAGGATAAGAACGGCCAGTCAGTTTGATAATCGATACCAGCATGCAGCCACTGATGTTGAGCACCGACGTAATCATTGTATTCGGCCAAATCAATTGCTGCGCTAAAATAGACTCCGCCCCCAGGAGTGACCAAACCGTCAAGTCGTGCCTTGACATCTTTGGTATGTACTTCCCGTTGAGCTATTTCGCCGCGAACTTCACTAAAGAAACGCGCAGCCTCACAATTTGATCGTGAAGGGGTGTTTTCTGGGATAGCTTCACAATTTACACCGACTTCACCAAACTCAAATTCCGGGGCATTAAGGTCTTCAAACGTCAAACCGAGACGATATCTTGATGTATCCCAGACAAAACCCACATCTAAACCAAAGTCACTGGAGCGATTTTGATTTTGATCGTATTCATCGCGGATCAAATCTCCGAGCTCAGCGTTAGCGAGCTGAACGATGGGGAGTACTTGTTTACTGAGGTCGATGGTAATGTACTTAACTTTAATGCCCGTGTATAAGTTACCCCACTTATGGCGATAAATTTCGCGTCCGTAGCTTACTGCCACCGTCGCTTCAACACCTGATTTTATATACAGAGAGGTTGCTGTGCTAAAGGATTCATTTTGATTGTCGAAGGACAATTCTGAATCAAGAATACTCAAACCGCCAACAGTGGCAAAAGACAAGTCGATACCGACAGTTCCTTTGAACGTATCAGAATAAAAATACCACGGTGTGATCGGCAATTGCGCTTGGCCGCCAAATCGCACATAGCCGTCTTCTCCAGCGCGTAATAGTACGTCATTAAAACGGTCTAAAATTGCACTTGCATCTTCATCAGTTGAACTTGGGTCGTCAATAATATCGGCAAGCTCTTCTAAATCATCGGCGAAATTGTCAACCGGTCCAGCCTCTACAGCGAATCCAAATGACGGAAAATACCCCATCCGCATGGATTCTCCTTCACTTAATAGAAAGGAGTTCATCGCAGGATTGTGTTTACTCACTGTTAGTGAATAAGGTGATGAAGATGGTCCCGTGGTCAAGCCTGCACCATTACTGGCTGTTGGGCCAGATGCTAGCGCTGTTGAGGACGCTGAAATCAATACTGCCAGTAATGGCTTGTTCATTCGTGTTCCTTAATTTGTCTGATATCAGTTGAGTTTGGAGCTTTTCGCCCATTACAAGCGCTATATGACACTGTATGAAGCACCGTAAAACGCAGAGTAAAGACGTATGATTGTGAGTAGGTATGAGTATAGATATGTATTCAACGGAGTCAAAAGGGTTAATTGTAGAATTAATGTGGAGATATACCCTGCTATCCTGACAATTTTCGGCCGCTAGTCATCGCGGGCTTAGCAGCAGAGTGGCGTTTTGCTGGTCAATTTGAAAGTTAAATTGACTGAGAATATTCATGCCCAGCAAGCCTTGTGGTGAGCGCTCAGGATCATCTCCCATCATTCGAGATGGAATAACCATTACCGAAACATCCTCAAACTGCAGTCGGCCCATGCTGATGGATTTAATTGTAAACATTGGCGCTTGTATAAAGCCAGCTGCAGTATTGACCTTAAACACACCAATAAATTGAGAAGCTACTCGGGAGCTTAACCTAGACCAAGTGCGGGTTGTCACAGCTGTTGTTGATGCGCCAGTATCAATCATCAAACGTACAGGGCGATTGTCAAACCCCAATTCAAGCGTATATTGATTGCCGATGCGATCGAGTGGAATGCGAGTAATATTGGACTGTTTATCAGGACGGGTAAACGTATCTAATTGAGCTAGCTGCTCATCAGCATCAGGCTGTTCAATTTGCCGCTGCAATATCTGACGGATTGATGCGATTGCAGGGTCGTCATAAGGCAACCCAGCCAGTACATTCTCCATGAGTACTTCATTGGTTTGCTGTGCATATGCCTCTGCTAGCAAAATAAGGTAACGTCGCTCATCAGGCGCAATTTGTATTAGTGGCTCAATTAATTCAGCCAACAAATCCCACGCGCGATCGAAGCGCAATTGTTCAGTTGCATTTTCAAACAACTGCTGAATCTTTTCTTCAATTGCCTTGCGTGTTTCAAACTCTAGGGGCATCTCCAACAGCGCGTAATAATTGACGAGGGCCATACCCAAAGGCTCAGTGCGAGCAACTAACTCGGCTTCGATCAAAAGCGCTGCATTGTTGTCGGGGTTGGCGCGCAGAAATTCTTGCAAGTATACCGTTAACTGCGGCCAATCTTCATCGCGCAGCAGCTCACGCAATGTATCAATATCAGTGCTTTGTGAGAGCGGTGCTGAAGCCTCTTCCTCAGTCCTGGCGTCTGTTGTTATTGGGGGCGCATATGAATCTACAAGAGGTTGCGTGCGGACGATACTCTCAGAGTGTTCTGACTGAATAACCCGCTCAGAATCGGCAGTAACTGGCGCCGTTAACTCACGCCACAAATAAGCGTTTACCGCCAATGAAGCGATTAATAATAACCATGGAACCTTGTATTTTAGAAATGCCATGGCCGGTTTCCGTTACGCTGAATCTGCAATAGACAATAATGCATCGCCATAAGTTTTGCTAAACACTTCTGGCATGCGTTTCGGCAGACCGCTGCTAAGTGCAATACACACAAACTCGGTGTGAGCTTGAAACACAGTCTTTTTGCGCGCAGTACAAATAAACTGAAATTGACGCGTAAGATTTAAGCGCTTATCGCAACCAACAATCCACGTTGCGCAGGCAATAGTGTGTCCTTCGTGACACGCCAGTAAGTAATCAACTTCATGACGCCTAATAGCCATGCCGCGGTCTAACGCCTTGTATTGATCTATCGTCAAGCCCAATGCATTACTATGTGCCCATGCGAGACGCTCAAGTTGACTAATATAAGCAACGTTATTGACGTGCCCATAATGGTCAATGACGGTATCATCAATTGCCCAGGCCTGAATAAAAGGAGTGGGTAATTGCCAGTTTAGGTCGGTCATGCGCTTAACTCTTGTGGCAAAGGGTTATATTTCATGTCGAAGTCACTCGCTAGCAGAGCTTGCATGATCGCTGTTTCTCGACTGATGATCGGGTCGAGAAATAGGCGCACATCACCCAATTGTTTAAATGCTGCAAAACCTTCTGCTAAGAATTCGTGAAGTGTCAACACACCGGCTATTTCTGCTGGCTTGCGCGCCATCTTGATAAGCAAGTTAATGCCGCGAACATGCACTACATCAGCTAATTGAATGCCTAATTGTTCAACAATTGCAATTTGCTCCGCTCGATCGGTTTGGCGTTCAACATGACGGTAGGCTTGTGCATACAAGTCAGCAGTGATGGCTGATGTTTGTAAACGGTCTGTCCCTAGTATAGACAGCAATACCTCGACCATGGCTGAATCTAAGTTAAAAGAGAGTGCGTTTAAGCGTAATGCATCGTCGAGAGCGCGCAATGCTTTTTCGGGCAAAACAGCAGCCAATTTGGGAATTACGCGAGTTAAATCCTTATCGCGTTGACTGAAATCCTTTGGACCATAAAGTTCGTCAACAAAAAAACGCATAGCATCAGCGAATTGGGGTTGCGAATTAAGGTCTTGATGCGTAATGAGCAAACGCCGACACTGCCATTCTTGTAATGCTTGAATTGAATCTAGCCGATTCATTTTTAGCGCTAAATCACGACGCGCGTTAACCGTGTAGATATGCTGAATAATCTGATCAGCGTTTATAGCCATAAAAATAGTGTTTTTCTCAATCTCAATTACCGATAGATTGTCGTAAGTTGAACAGCATTACAAGCTACGTGAAGTTTCTGTTAAACTGCGCCGCAATTCAAACTCGGTAGTAACAATGAGCAAGATTAGCAGCCAAAGGGCTAACACCAATGAACAGCAACAAGTTGATCAGTTGATCGCTTTATTTAATGGCGCGTTTCAAGCCTCTAATACGCGATTGGTAAGAGGCACTGATGAGCCTATTTATCTGCCTGCCGATAAGACTTGCGAATACAACCGAGTAATATTTGCACACGGTTATTACACCAGCGCTCTACATGAAATAGCGCATTGGTGTATTGCTGGAGAGCAACGTCGCGGATTAGTGGATTACGGCTATTGGTATTGTCCAGATGGTCGTGATGCGCAGCAGCAAGCGAGTTTCGAAAAAGTAGAAGTTAAGCCTCAAGCGCTAGAGTGGGCCTTTAGTGTTGCTGCGGGACGTCAGTTTGGCGTAAGTACAGATAATTTAAATGGTGTACAGCCTGATCGCCACGCGTTTGCTCAATGTGTATATGCGCAGTTGCAAACTTATTGTTCGACCGACTTTCCGTCACGCGGTGCACATTTTATCAATGTTTTGCGCGAGCATTACCAAACACCACAACTAACACTGCAACGTTGCCTAACGTTGAGTAAGGATCTGAGTAATGCAGCGTAAGTTTCGATTAGGCCTAATTGTCAACCCGTATGCTGGCATTGGAGGGGCTACTGGACTAAAAGGCAGTGATGGCCCTGACACGCGCCAACAAGCCTTGGCCAAAGGTGCAAAAAAGTTAGCCAACGAGAAAACTGTGCGAGCATTGGCCCACATTCAAGCCTTAAAACAGCACTGCACGATAGTTACAGTCGCGGGAGAAATGGGCGCTTCAACTGCTCTAGAATTAGGGTTTGAGGTAGATGTGATCTATGCGCCCCAAGCGCAACAAACTGAAGCTGTCGATACGCAGAATGCGGCGAGAATCATGCTCGACCAGCAGCTCGACGCATTGGTATTTGCGGGCGGCGATGGCACCGCAACTGATATCTACAATATTGTCCGCGATAACCTACCTGTACTGGGTATTCCCGCTGGCTGTAAAATTCATTCGGGCGTTTATGCCGTGTCGCCAAATACCGCCGGCAAAGTGCTAGCCATGATGATTCGAGGCGAGTTAGTCACTGTGCGCAGTGCGGAAGTGCGAGACATTGATGAAAGTGCATTTCGCGAAGGCGTTGTAATTGCTAAGCATGTCGGTGAAATGCAGGTGCCTGAGGAGTTGCGTTATATTCAGGCGGTCAAAATGGGTGGCAAAGAAAGTGATGAGTTGTTGTTACAAGATATGGGTGACCACTTAATTGAACTGTTTGACGAATATGACGACACAATGTTTGTCATTGGTTCTGGCTCGACGATACAGGGGGCAATGCAAGCAATTGATTTGGATAGCACGTTACTTGGTGTCGATTTAGTTTATCAGGGGAAAGTGATTGCCGCTGACTTAAGTGCGGATGAGCTTTTGTCTCATTGCCAGGGTAAGCCGGTAAAAATCGTTGTGACAACCATCGGCGGTCAAGGGCACATTTTTGGACGCGGGAATCAGCAAATTAGTCCGGAGCTGATTCGCCATGCAGGCCGTGAAAATATTGTTGTAATGGCAAGTAAAACCAAACTTCAGGCCTTAGAAAAGCGCCCTTTGGTGGTCGATACTAGTGATCCTGCTCTCGATGCGATGCTCAGTGGCAGTATGACAGTAGTTACCGGATATCACGATGCCGTGCTTTATCCAATTTCAGACTTAATTAGCGAGGAAACCAAAGCGTGACTGGGTTTTTCGATAAAATCAACCACATGGAACAGAAATTACACTCGGTTGTCGACACCGGTGACGACCAAGCATTATTCATTGCCAGCTACTTACACGGCCATTTCGATGTAGTAGTTAGTCAAATCGAGAAATCCACAGAACCAACAATTGCTGCGCTGGACACTGTTATGCGGCAAAGCTTGAGTAATGCATTTGCAAATGCTGAGTTAGAGGCCAATGATCAGCAACAGGTTTACGCACTTTGGCAATCTTTGGTGGCATTACAGAGTTAAATGCGGCAACCCATTGCCACTTACCAGTCACTTAGTATCAATTTTATCGCCGTAAGGCCCTGTGTTGAATAAATCAATTAGTTGGCGAGATTCTTGCACAATTTAGCTTGAAAATGACTTATCTACAAAGAGAAACGGGCCATGACAATATTAACAACGCGTGTACGCATATACATGCTCGTGGCATGCTTAATGAGTTATATGCTCATGGGGTGCTCGCAAACCGCGGATATCCAACAAGTACAACAAGCGCAGTCAACCCCCTCGTCTGCGCTGGGCAATGTCGAATTACATACCCATAAATTGGCCAATGAGCTGTTTAGCAGCTACCGTGGCAATCGCAATGCGCGTTATGCAGTTGTTGGTTTTGTACCAGTAGACTCGATGCAATATGACGCAAGTCAACAGCACCCGTTAATGTTATTGGGCCATCAACTCGAGCAAGGCCTTATGACTGAATTCGCGCGTCGCGGCTATACGACTCAAGAGTTTAAGATTTCAAACGATATAATGATTAATGCTACATCTGATCGAGTGTTTACTCGCGACGTTGAAAAGCTTCCTGGCCTTGAGGCAATTGATTTCTATATTACCGGTACTTTAGTGTATCAACAGGAAGGTGCGATAGTGAATGCTCGAATCATTAACGCGCGAAACAAAGAAGTAGTAGCTGCAGCGACGCGGTTCTTTCCTGCGGAATTGTTCTGGCAGAGGGAACAAATAACGTCGCGCAATGGCAAACTCTACAGAACGAGTGCTGATCTGTAACGCAACTTTTAATTTTTACAAACGGTAATGACATGAAAAAAACCACGCAAATGATGTTAACACCCCTGTTGCTAAGCGCTTGGTTGTCGGGCTGCGCTATGTTTGAATATGAGCAGCAAAATGTAACAATGCAGCCGGTTGATGATACGTCACCAATCATGCAAATAATCGATATTACTGGTGCAGACCCATTACCTGAAGAGCCGCAACAAAGCCGCGACAATGCCCAAGCCGATAATTTTGGTGCATTTGGACAACCGCCACAATATTCGAGCGTGCAGGGCGCATACAAAGGCCGCCCGCTGGCAAAGCATGTCGGCGATTATGTTAAGAATCTTACCCAAGATTTAATTAGCAATATGGAATATGTGAACACGCAAACACCAGTAGCGGTGACACATTTCTCTTTGCTTGATAGTAACTTACAAGAGACCAACTTACTTGGTCACCAGATGGCTGAATCTTTTGTGCATGAGCTACACAAGTTCCGTATTCCTGTACTTGACTATAAAGCCACCGACTACATTCGTGTGACTGATAGCGGCGATTTCATTCTGACCCGTGATTATCTGGAGTTAAGCGCGAACTTACCGATGGAGTATGTTTTAACCGGTACGTTGACCAAGCACCAAGGTGGATATTTAGTCAATGCTCGGATACTCGGCTTAAATTCGAAAGCCGTAGTAGCCAGTGCTCAAGCACTGATACCGTTTTACGTCGTAGACGCATTGATTCCCAGCGAGCGCAAATCGGATGAAATGCGTGATGGCGTGCGTTTAACAAGGGGCTAATTTATGGCTAAATTGCTACCGGGGTTAGTTTTCGCGAGTGCATTAATTACAGTCACCGGCTGCGCGGTTACAGAAACTATTGATCAATGGCTTCAACCCGCAGAACACGCCAAAACGCCCGGCAATCGCGAACGCAACCAACCTGATTTTGAAGCGCCGCCATTACCTGAGACATTAGCAGAACGTTATCGTCCCGACTCGCGTGATATGGTGATAGAAAAGCGCAGAGAAGCTGGTGAGCAAACTCGAATGATCGATACGTCAATGCGCGACCGAATATCAACACTTTATGAGACAGACCGCACTCACAAAAGCCTCAGGGACTATGCTTCACAACTGGCAATGTCGTTGATCGATCGCGCTATTCGACTCAACCCAGACGACTTGATCGGCGTTGTATCATTTGTCAATTTTGACGATGAATTGACTAACTCTAACCCTGTTGGCAACCAACTCTCGGAATACTTTATTGGGGAAATACAGCAGTTCGGAGTGAGCGTCGTTGACTTTAAGGTTACCGAGTCGATTGAAGTCGGCCCTCGCGGAGATTTCGCCTTGAGTCGCGATGCCGAACGTCTTGTTGATCAACTCGCAATGGATCATATACTCACCGGCACGTTGATTTATCGCAGTCAGGGTGTATCAGTAAACGCTAGGATCGTTGAGCTGGAAACAAGGCGAGTGGTGGCTTCTGCAAATGTTATGATCCCCGATTTTATTGTTGCCGAAATAGACCCATATCTCTCCCAAAGATAGGCCGTTTATTCACTCTCGCTGCGTTTTAAGCTCCGCAGTAAAAAGCGGTTGGGGTTAATAGCAGCCAATAAGTCTCGACTTAATGGCGCTGCCTCTGCGAACATCTGACTGGCAAGTATTTCAGCCATTAATGGCGCGGTAGTAAAACCACGTGAACCCAATCCAGTCAACACGAAAGTATTTGCATAAACAGCTGGGTGTTGGGGTAATTCACGCCGACGTTTTTCCATGAAACCTATGTAC
The DNA here is from genome assembly GCA_964230255.1 of Alteromonas sp. GTDB lineage: Bacteria > Pseudomonadota > Gammaproteobacteria > Enterobacterales > Alteromonadaceae > Alteromonas_E. The sequence continues at coordinate 47,265 of CAXRGW010000040.1, read as the reverse complement.
TGCTGTTGCTGCTTCTCGCAGTTCGGTATAGCGCCGACAAGCGGTAAATGATCCGGTGTGGAGCAACGTACTGAAGCTCTACCGACATTATCGTGGTTAAGCACTTGAGCCCAATCGCAAGCCGCCAGTGACTTTGCCTGAGTAGCAAGGTTCAGTGCACTTTCAGCTGCACGATACTCACTACTCGTGTCTTGTTTAACGTAGGTTGAACCCAGAGCGTGCCGACCGTTGAGCTGCGGCGTTAGATAGCCTTTGTGACACAATACGGTGTGCAACTCTGGTAGAGGTACTTGAGTGTTGATTGATTCTACTTGACCACGGGTTAAGGACATCGGAATTTGGTCTAATATTGGCAATTGCCGACTGTAATGTCCGGTGGCAAAAACTACGGCATCAAAGTGTTGCTGTTCCATTCCCGCACTCGTTTGCAGCCTAATATTAACTCCGTCAACATCAGTATGAGTAACTTCAGTAATACAGGTACCATATTTCACATTGACAATTGAAAGCTGACTAGCGGCATCCAACGTGGCGCGCACGACGTCGGCGGGCACTACCCAACCCGCATCAGGAATAAATAACCCTTCATAAGGTATTTCGACACCTGCTAGCCTGGCAGCTTGGTGTCTATTGATGGGATATATCAGGCTATTTGGCCAGATGTTGTTGCCAATTAGTTTTTGCTGGCGCTGTTGAACAGTGTCAGAAAAGCCAACTTGCAATACCCCACACCAATCGTGTTGGTAGTTTGCTCCGCGTTTAGCTAAGCCAGTATAAAACTGCTTACAATAAGCAAAACTGGCCACCTGAATTTGGCTCAGGTAGCTGGGCTGAGCATTGAGTTGCGGGTAAACTGCGGCTTGGGGGTTGCCAGACGCTGCATCTGCCAGCTGCATGGCCTGAGTGAACACTGTAACGTTGGAACCGCGTCTGCTCAATGCATAAGCCGAACACGCAGCTGCAATGCCACCGCCAATAATCGCAATATTGGGCGTTGAACAGTCGCCAACATTTGCCGGTGCACGCTTGAGATAAGGCGTTTTAAGCATCGAATTTGATACTAGGGGAACGCGGTATTGTCCTGCTAACATATCGCGCTTGCGTCCAAAACCTGGACGCTTTTCAACTTTGAAATCTGCCGCTTGCAGAGCGCGTTTAACAAAGCCTGCTGCAGTGAAAGTTGCAAAAGTCGTTGTCGAGTGACTGAGCCGCGCCATCTCTGTAAATAGTTCAGGTTGCCACATATCAGGGTTCTTACTGGGAGCGAACCCGTCTAAGAACCACGCATCTACAGGCCCCGCTTGTTCAAACTGGATATTAGGTAGTTGATCCAAAACGTCGCCAATCCAGAGGTCGAGAGTGAACTGTATGTCTTGATAACTGAAGTCAAAGCGCTGACAGCCGGTAACAGGATAAACTTTGATCGCAGTTAGTTCTGTGCAAAGCGCCAGATTCTGAAAAGGTTGAAGCGCTTGCTGCCAATCTTCCTGAGGTAATGGATACTTTTCCGTCGAAATAAAATGCAAATGGTAGAGTCCGTTTTGTGGAAAACGTTGCTTAAATTCGATCAGAGCTTGTGCTGCAACGAGGAAGTTCAATCCCGTACCAAAACCTGTTTCACCGATAGTGAAGATGCGCGATCGCCAATTTTCCCAACGCTGTGGCAATTGATTATTGGCAATAAACACGTAACGAGTTTCGGCCTCGGCATCGTCCTTGGAAAAGTAAACATCGTCAAAATGCTCGGCGATGGGGGTTCCATTTTCGTTGAATTGAACTTTGGCGTAACTTTGCGGCACTGAAAATTCTTTGAATCGTCACACTTCTAGAGATGACGCTATGATACCGTGTTACACAGCAAAAAGCTCAATTTCATGCAGGTTGTCGCGATCTTTGCTGTACATCGATCATCATTAACACCTAGTATAAAGAGCAGACCACTTTACGCACTTAAATCTATACTATATGCGCGTTAATTTAATTGGGTGAACTATGAGAAGAGCAGTTATTACTGGTATCGGTATTGTTTCAAGTATTGGTACAGACCAGAACGCAGTTGCGGAGTCTTTGCGCAACGGCACCTCAGGAATCACATTTTCTGAGCAATTTGCAGAAATGGGTATGCGCAGCCACGTATGGGGACAAGTAGACATTGACCTCAAAGAACATATTGACCGCAAAGCCATGCGTTTTATGGGTGATGCCGCAGCGTACGCCTATATAGCTATGCAACAAGCTGTGGCCGATTCGGGCTTAACAGAAGAACAAATTTCAAATCCGCGAACCGGCATCATCGCAGGTTCAGGTGGTGCGTCATCGGTCAACCAAGTGGCGTCAGCTGATATCTTACGTGAAAAGGGCGTTAAGCGTGTTGGCCCTTATATGGTTACACGTTGCATGGGCTCTACAGTTTCCGCTTGTTTGGCAACGCCATTCAAAATTAAAGGTATTAACTACTCAATTTCATCAGCGTGTGCTACCAGTGCTCACTGTATTGGCAATGCGTTAGAAATGATTCAACTCAATAAACAAGACGTGGTGTTTGCAGGTGGCGGTGAAGAGCTACACTGGTCACTATCTAGCCAATTTGATGCCATGGGCGCTTTATCTTCTAAGTACAACGACAATCCAGCGGTAGCATCACGCACTTACTGCGCAGAGCGAGACGGATTTGTTAGCTCAGGTGGTGGCGGCATGGTTGTCGTTGAAGAGCTTGAGCATGCACTCGCGCGTGGCGCAACTATTTATGCAGAAGTTACTGGTTATGGTGCTACGTCTGACGGTTACGACATGGTTGCTCCGTCGGGTGAGGGTGCCGTTCGTTGTATGCGAATGGCGATGGAGAATATTGAAGCACCCATTGACTATCTTAACACTCATGGAACTTCAACGCCGGTAGGTGATGTTCAAGAGTTGAAAGCGATTCAAGAGGTATTCAAAGAAAATTCACCACCGATCAGCGCAACTAAGTCACTTACCGGTCATGCCTTAGGTGCCGCTGGCGTTAACGAAGCGATTTATAGCTTATTAATGATGAAGCATGGGTTTATTGCACCGTCAATCAACATCGACTCAATGGACCCAGCTGCAGAAGGCTTAGACATTGTCACTGAAAAGCGTGATGCAACACTCAATACCATTATGTCGAATAGTTTCGGTTTTGGTGGCACCAACGCAACATTGGTTTTCTCACGTTATAAGTAGCGCGGAATTAGTCGTCCCACTCGCACAGTTGTTTCAACTGTGCGATGTCCAGCAAGGTGATGCGGCCGTAATGTGTGCGTAAACACCCTTGCTGTTCCATTTCTTTTAGCAAGCGATTAATAGTTTGCCGCGATGAATTGATCATCATGGCAAGGGTTTCTTGTGATGCGGTAATTTCAATTGTGTTATGCCCCGCCAAGCGCTGACCAAAATTACTACTGAGCAATATTAAGCGCTTCGCGAGTTGTTGCTTCAGGCTTAAGCTCGCGGTTGAATCAATAAAGTTAAAGGTTGTGCGCAAACGTTGGCATAACAACTGGGTAAAGTAGTGGTAAGTTTCAGGGTATTGATTTAATAGTCGATGGAAATCCGCGCGACTTATGAATGCTAGTACTGCATCCGAATCTGCATGGGTATCATGTGAACGGCCCAATCCATCAAACATTGAAATTTCCCCAAACCAGCTGCCCACATCGAGATAAGCCAAAACCATTTGCTTACCACTGCTATGAATATTACTGACTTTAACTCGTCCTTCGAGCACACAATGAAACCCAGTGCCGACAAAACCTTTGCCGTACAATTGACTGCCTTTGCTGAGCCTTTGTAGTTTAATCACGCCCATAAAGGCATCTTGTACTTCTACAGTCATAGCATTAAACCACACTGTAGAACGCAACAAGGTCTGTTGAGGAATCGATAACATTTTTTATACAATGTCGTATTGGCGACAGTTGGTGATTAATCATACGCGTATTATATCGTTAATCAATATAGAGGATTATCGAATGAACGTTAAAGACCAAGTGTCAGAACAAGAATGGCAAATGCGCGTTGATCTAGCTGCGTGTTACCGGATGGTTGCGCATTATGGCTGGGATGACTTAGTTTTCACCCATATCTCCGCTCGAATTCCAGGCCCTGATCATCACTTTCTAATTAACCCTTACGGCATGTTATTTGAAGAAGTGACGGCTTCAAGCTTGGTTAAAGTAGACTTGCACGGTAACAAAGTCGTGGACAGTGAATTTGATATTAATCCAGCTGGATTTACCATTCACAGTGCCGTTCACGAAGCACGCGATGACGCTAAATGCGTACTGCATTTGCACACTAATGCTGGTATTGCTATTTCCGTACAAGAACAAGGCTTGTTGCCTTATAGTCAACAATCGCTGTTTCCGCTGGCATCTTTGTCTTATCACGACTATGAAGGCGTGGCCTTAAATCCAGACGAAAAGCAGCGTTTAGTAGCAGATTTGGGTAATACCAATTTTATGATATTACGCAATCATGGCTTATTGACTTGTGCAGAAACTATTGCCGATGCCTTTTTGGGCATGTTTGTTTTACAGCGCAGCTGTGAGATACAAATTCAAGCGCAGTCAACAGGCGTTGAATTGCGTCCAATTCCAGCCCCAATTTTAGCTGGAATTCGCGCGCAAGCTACGCAAGTCACACGCTCGATGGGTGGCATGTTAGCTTGGCCTGGTATTTTACGTAAACTCGATCGCGAATCACCGGACTATAAATATTAATGCCTTACGCCGATTTAAACGACTATAAATCTCACGCGCAGTTCAAACAGCTACAAGGCCATAAGATTGCTGTTTGGCAGCATGTGAACCCTAACCCCGCAGCGGAAACACTGGTGTTTATTCACGGTTTTCCGAGTGCTGCATGGGACTGGCATAGTCAATGGCAGGCGTTTAAGTCGGACTGTAATTTAGTGGCTTTAGACCTGCTGGGCTATGGGTTGTCTGCTAAGCCGCACCCACACAAATACAGTATCCTCGAACAAGCTGACATTATTGAGCAATTACTTTCAGAGTTAGCGTTGAGTTCAATTAGTGTCATAGCTCACGATTACGGTGATTCTGTTGCGCAAGAGTTGCTCGCTCGTGTCAACTTGGGAGAGAGTAGTTATAACATTAATCACATGATCTGGCTTAACGGCGGTTTATTCCCTGAAAGCCATCGGCCTTTAGTGACACAGAGGCTATTACACAGCTGGTTGGGTCCAGTTTGTGCAAGGCTGCTTAGCCAAGCTACCTTGAGAAAGAGTTTCACTCGTATCTTTGGTCCACAAACGCCTCCTAAGACTCATGAGATAGACGTTTTGTGGGAACTTATGAAACACAATGATGGCCGGTGCGTGTTACCCGCGATATTGGATTATCTTGATGACCGCATTCGCTATCGCGATCGTTGGGTTGCAGCGATGCAGAACACTGCAAAGCAAGCGACTAGCAAACTGATGTTTATCAATGGTACTTATGACCCAATCTCAGGAAAGCACATGCTCTCTCGGTTTCAGTATTTACTGCCAGAAACACCGACTCGGGCATTACCAGTTGGCCACTATCCACAATTAGAAGCACCCGAACAAGTTAATCAGATTATTTCTGAAATTATCAGTGAGAAGTGAGCTGGCAGCAGGTAAACTCTGCCAGATGAACATTCTATACGACGACAATATGCCCTACGCCGAGCAGTGTTTCTCGCTGCTGGGCGATGCCACGCCTTTTAGCGCTGGAAATATAAACCTCGATTTGCTATCTGAAGCCGATGCATTGATGGTGCGTTCAACAACAAAAGTGAATGCAGAGTTGTTGGCGCATGCACCTAAGTTGCAATTGGTTGCTACTGCCACTGCCGGTTTTGACCATTTTGATTTAGCAGCGCTTGATGAAGCGCAAGTGCCGTACTATGTTTCTGCCGGTTGCAACGCCGTAGCCGTCGCGGAATATGTATTGAGCGCCATTTTTGCCTATGCTGCATCGCGTAACCTTAGCCTGAGTGATATGCGTAAGATGCGGATTGGTGTAGTAGGCGCGGGAAACGTTGGTTCGGCACTAGAGTCTAAGCTCAGCGCATTATCATTTGATTATTGCCTGTGTGACCCACTATTGGCACTGACCGAAGACCCGCGCGAGTTCGTTGACTTAGACACGATTTTAAACTGCGACATTATATGTTTGCATGTACCTCTTATTGAGGATGGCGAGTATCGAACCCGACACTTGCTTGGTGACGAACAATTAAAGCAGTTAAAAGCCAATCAATTGGTGATTAACGCATGCCGCGGTGGCGTTATCGATGAATTGGCGTTTTCAGCACAAGCTGAACAGCGCGACATGCCAGTGCTTATTCTTGATGCGTGGGAAAATGAACCTGAAGTAAACCGCGCAATGTTGCCGCATTGTTTGTACGCTACGCCACATATTGCCGGGCATACATTGGAGGGCAAAACTCGCGGCACTTTTATGAGTTATAGCGCTTTATCCAGGCAGTTCAATATCCCTGAGACTATTCAAATGGACGAGGTGTTACCGCAATTAGCAGCTTTAGATTGGCGCAATATTGGCAAATGCGATGAAAGTCTGATTTGGGCCGCGATCTTTTCGCTATATGATATTAGGCAGGACGATAGGATTTTTCGCCAAGCAATGGCACAATCCAGCGATGTCGGTCAAAAATTCGTACATTTGCGCAAAACCTATGGCCAACGACGCGAGTTTGCTGCACAAACAATTATGTTGAATGAGCACTGTGATGACGAGCCGATTCGTCAGCTTTTACAGAGACTCGCATTTAACACACAGTGTTCACAGTAACGAAATAAATATCTACGGGAGTAAAACAACTCATGTCACAAGCCTTTGATGTTGCGGTATTAGGCGCAACAGGTCTGGTTGGTAAAACCATGATCGAAATTTTGGAAGATCGCAATTTTCCAATTGGTACTCTTTATCCACTAGCCAGTGAACGTTCAGCTGGTGGTATCATTTCGTACAAAGGAAAAGACATTGAAGTGTTAAACGCAGATACCTTTGATTGGCAAAAAGTTCAACTGGGGTTCTTCTCAGCGGGTGGTAGTGTATCTGAAAAGTTCGCACCGATCGCCGCGGAAGCGGGTTGTGTGGTTATCGACAATACTTCTCAGTTTCGTTACGAGCCGGATATTCCCTTAGTAGTGCCTGAGGTAAATTCACATGCGTTAGCTGATTTCCGCAATCGTAATATCATTGCCAACCCTAACTGTTCAACGATTCAAATGGTTGTTGCATTGAAGCCTATTCACGACGCTGTGGGCATTGATCGAATTAATGTCTGTACCTACCAGTCTGTTTCGGGAGCTGGTAAATCTGCAATTGATGGTTTGGCACAACAAACCGCTTCATTGATGAATGGACGAGAAGTGAATACGGATGGTTTTAGCCGTCAAATTGCGTTTAATGCTATCCCACAAATTGATGTTTTTCTTGATAATGATTACACCAAAGAAGAAATGAAAATGGTGTGGGAAACCCACAAAATTCTGGGGGACGAATCAATTCGCGTAAATCCAACCGCCGTTCGAGTGCCTGTGTTCTATGGACACGGTGAAGCTATTCACATTGAGGCGCTTCAACCCATTGATGCAGAAGATGTTAAACGCCTGCTCAACGAAGCAGAAGGTGTTACGGTATACGAAAGTCAAGAAGACTTCCCAACCCAAGTCAGTAGCGCTAGCGGCAATGATAGTGTACACGTGGGTCGGATCCGCAATGATATTTCCCATCCGAATGGTGTAAACTTGTGGGTAGTGTCTGACAACGTTCGAAAGGGCGCAGCAACAAACAGCGTACAAATTGCTGAGGTTTTGATTAGAGATTATCTTTAAGTCTTTATATTAACTTAAATTTATTGGATTTCGGTCGATAACCTTAGAGCAAAATCTGTGCTCTCGTTTATACTGTTGGTAGAGCAGGGCACAGGTTATAAGCTTGTCGTGGTTTGTTGGTTACACAGGATACCTTATGGTGCCTGATTGGAACGGCACTTGCAGGCTTTCTGAGTTCAACAAAAACAATAGATAAAGGAACGCAATGAGACTGAGCCGTTGGTTAATGATGAGTGTAACGTTCGCCATCGTTTTTGCCGTGGTCAGCGAAACATCTGCGCAATCAACCAGCATTCAGATCAAGGGGCCTCGCGACGCACAGGGACAATATTCTGGTGCGGTTTATGGTCCCATTGACGCTTCCGACACACTCTGGCGCATTGCTTCGCGTTACCGTCAAAATTCTGATTTAACGGTATATCAAGTGATGGTAGCGATTTATGAGCTAAACCCTGACGCATTTGAACAGCGAAACCTCAACCTATTGGTCGATGGTGAAACCTTACGCCTGCCTTCTGAACGCTATATAGCTCGCATCGATGCTGAACAGGCGAGACTAAAAGCTGAGAGTGATAACCAAGCATTAGCCTCTATTCGTCCCGAGGCGGATGCTGATACTGAAACCAACATTAAGCCGCCAGGAGAGCTGGTCAAAAAAGCTGACTTGGACGAAACGGCGTCACAACTTACTGAACGACTTACTCAGTTAGATAAACAACAATTAGAACAATTCGATATTTTGCGGCAACAGTTTGCCGCATCAATTGACAATGTGCAGGCGCTCATCGATGAAAATCGCAAAGTCATTGAGCGGCTAGATGGGGTTAATCAAGATATCGATGAGTTGCGCGGTCAAGTTCAAGAGCAAGTCCAGCCACAATTAGACGCGCAGTTGCAATTGCAACGCGAGCTAATTGACGAATTTGAACAATTTAAACAGCGCGAGCGAGAGAAAGAAGAAGCTTCTTTTGTTCAGCATTTGACGACCCCAACCGGCATAATTGCAGGATCTATTCTATTTACCGTCCTCTTTTTAGGCAGTCTTTTTTGGGTTTTGTTAAAACGTCGTAAACCTACTGAGACTTTGGTTGCTAATGAATCGCAACCAATCATTAAACCGGCGCAAGCCACTCAGCCAGCGATGGATGACTTGAGCGACTCATTGGTCGATGATTTAACTGCGCCTAACGTTGAAGAAGACTTATTTAATGATGATGAACTTCTTGATGATATTCTTTCTGACGAGCTCGAAGAATCATTGGACGATGCCGTAGAGAACGAGCTAGAGAGCTATGCCGACTTAAGCGATGAAATGTTGGTACCAGAGATTGAAGACGGTGACAGCTTATTCGAAAATGATGAAGAGCTGATAAAAGAATTAGATGAAATCGATGGTATTGACCTATCGGCTGATGACGATATTGATTTATCTGATGCGCTGGAAGATGACGTCGATGAAGCGTTAGCTGCCGAAATGGAAGATGTCAGCATTAACGAAGACTCACTCGACGAATTATTTGATGAAGATGAGCTTAGCGACGTTGATAGTGAACTCGTTGCTGAATTATCCCAAGGTGACGAGCTCGAAGCTGCACTTGACGAAGAGTTAGATGCCGAGCTTGCTGATACTGATGACTTGGATGAAGTCCTAGCTTCTGAGGCTGAACAAGCGATTAGTGAGCTAGACGACGAAGATGAAAAACCTGAAATAAGTATAGATGAATTACTTGAGGAGCCTGAGCAAAAAGGCGATACGCCAGCCGGTATTGATGTTGATGTAGAAACTGGTGTGTCGAATCAAATGCTTGAACAGCTTGGAGATGAAGTCGCCGCACAAAATGAAGCATTAGATAAAGTCACAGACGAGATACTTGGCGAGTTAGAACAGCTCGAAATGATGCAAGACATGATGGGCGACACTGACTTTGATGACGATGATGATGACGAAGGCGATAGTGCGGACAGTGAGCTGGCGGAAGATGATGTTCAGCAATCACAGCAAGATATACAAACCTTAGACGAGTTTGCTAGTGATTTAGACATCGATGATATAAGTGATCTTGAAGATCCGCTGTCTGATGACTTGTTAGCAGAACTTCGAGGTGAAGCTGAAGAACAATTAACAACAGGTGCTGGTGATGACTTAGCCGATGAACTATTAGCAGAGCTTGAGGCCGACATTGAGGATGCTTCTGACGAAACAGCTCCCGCAATGGACGAGAATGCTGACGAAACCGACAGCAATGATGCACTTGCCGATGAGTTATTAGCGGAGCTTGAGGCCGAAGTTGAAGAGACCGAGCCAGAAAGTGAAACCGCTAACGAAGACGTAAATGATATTTTAGCTGACGAGTTATTGGCAGAGCTTGAAGCTGATATTGAAGGACCTGCAGAGGACGCCGACACTGGTTCTGAATTAGCGAGCGATGAAAATGAAGATTTAGCTGATGAGCTACTCGCCGAACTTGAAGCGGATGTTGAAACAAACCACGACATTGCCGAATTAGACGTTGACGAGGATACTACTGCGCTTCGTACGGAATTAACTGAGGAAAGCCCTTCCGTTGAAGTTTTAGCTGAAATAGACACTGGCATTGAAGATTCAGAAGAAACAGTCGAAGAGGCGTCTGCCGAAATCGTCAGCGATGAGCTGCTAGCAGAAGTCGAAGCGGTAGAAACTGAAGAACGAGCCATTGAGGAAGAGCTTGAAATTCCTGACGACTCCGACACTGACGAATCGGAAGAGCTTGTCCTAGAAGAACCTGAGTTAGATATAGAAGATGCCGTCGCTGACACTGAAGCCGATGTAAAAGCTGATGAATTTGCTCTAGAAGAAGGGTTCGAGTTAGATGATATCCCCAGTTTAGGTGACGGCGAAGATAGCGCGTTTGACGATTCATTGCTTGATCAAGAGTTTGATGAATTTTTACTTGATGATTCAGTAGATGAAGCAAGTGAAGACCCAAGCGAGTCAAAACCCGAAGGTGCGTCAGCGACAGATGGTGATGAGCCGGATGATCTTAAAGACTTGCCCGGACTGGGTGATTGGTTGAGTGAATCAGGTGATAGCGAAGACTCATTGGTATTAGAAGAAATCGAAGGTTCGGACTTTGATGAACTTCTTGATAGTATTGATGTGGAAGAAGACGGAAAAACAGAGCTAAAACTGGATAATCCCGATCTCGACCTAGATGCTTTGTTTACCGAAGACGAGTCCGCGCAACCAGAAACTGCAGATCAGGACTTTGTTGATGTCGATACGTTATTAGCTGAAAGTCAGGCTGATGATGGCTCTGAAGTTGATGATGTCAACCTCAATTTAGATGTCGCACTAGCTGAATTTACTGGTGTAAGTGATGACGATGTAGTTGTTGATGTTGACGATGGTGGGGAACAGGCTGCTAAGCTAGACCTTGCACATGCTTACATTGAAATGGACGACAGTGCTGCAGCAATCGAATTATTGAAGGAAGTTATTGCTGATGGCTCAGAAGAACAGCAGCGTGAAGCGAACGAGTTATTAAAAACGCTTAAATAAGTGCTTGTGGTTGTCTGCTATTACCTAGTTAGGCTACACTTGCCGCCAATTTTGGTTGTACACAAAGGTTTATCGGTTGCGCATTGCACTTGGGATTGAATATGATGGCTCGGCGTTTTACGGTTGGCAGCGCCAACAACAGCTAAGTACCGTTCAATTATCACTGGAAAGTGCGTTGTCGAAAATCGCCGATACTGCAATCGAAGTCCAGTGTGCCGGTCGCACAGATGCGGGCGTTCACGCCACCAACCAAATCGTTCATTTTGATACTGACGTTGAACGTCCTGAGCGCGCCTGGACAATGGGAGTGAATACGCATTTACCAGATGCTGTCGCAGTTCATTGGGCCAAGGCTTTCGATAATGATTTTCATGCGCGCTACAGTGCGACTGCTCGACGCTATCGATACGTCATTTACAACGCTAAATTGCGCCCAGGCATTTTACGCGGGGGCTTAACTCATGAGTATCGACCACTAGATGCCGAGCGAATGCATATTGCAGCCCAATGTTTAATCGGTGAAAACGATTTTAGTGCATTTCGCGCAGCGCATTGTCAATCCAAGACGCCTTTTCGCAACATACGTGCGATTAGCGTTGAGCGCCGCGGTCCATATGTATTTGTTGATGTTACTGCTAACGCGTTTTTACATCATATGGTGCGCAATATAACAGGATCTCTTATTGTAGTTGGTTGTGGCGAGCAACCGATTGAATGGATAGCTGAGCTGCTAGCGAGCAAAGACCGCACGCAGGCTGGTGCGACGGCAAAGCCTAACGGTTTATATCTAGTGCACGTTGAATACCCCGAAATATTTGGTATACCTTACACGCCACTGGGTCCTCTATTTGTGCCAGACTGACTTCTTAGACCAGTTTTGTTTTTGTCCTAACGCCGGACTATGCTCTAATAACGCTGGTGAAATGTCGTAGCAACAGGAAATGAATTAATGAGTTGGATCCAGAAAATACTGCCGAGAACCCAGACCTCCACGAAAGGTAATGTACCTGAAGGTGTTTGGACCAAGTGCACGGAGTGTAGCGCAGTATTGTATAAGTCCGAATTGGAAAAACAGCTTGAAGTTTGTCCCAAGTGCGGCCATCACATGCGAATTAAAGCACGTGCCAGAATTGAAGGTTTGTTGGATGCTGGGGACAAGTCCGAACTTGCCGCTGAACTAGAGCCGCAAGATATCTTGAAATTCAAAGACTCTAAGCGCTACAAGGATCGAATTACTGCGGCACAAAAATCAACCAATGAAAAAGACGCCTTGGTAGTTATGCGCGGTAAATTGAAAGGTATGCCTGTAGTTGTGGCGTGTTTTGAGTTTAGTTTTATGGGGGGCTCGATGGCATCAGTAGTTGGTGCTAGGTTTGTTGCTGCGGTTAATGAATGCCTCGAAAACAACATGCCTCTTGTGTGTTTTTCTGCCAGTGGGGGCGCGCGTATGCAGGAGGCGTTGTTTTCACTAATGCAAATGGCAAAGACAAGTGCAGCGCTGGCCAAAATGAGTGAACGTGGAATACCTTTTATCTCTGTATTGACTGACCCAACGATGGGGGGGGTATCGGCAAGTCTAGCAATGCTAGGCGATATAAATATTGCCGAGCCTAAAGCCCTCATCGGTTTTGCTGGGCCTCGGGTTATTGAGCAAACGGTTCGCGAGACGCTCCCACCAGGGTTTCAACGCAGTGAATTTTTACTGGAAAAAGGTGCAATTGATATGATTGTTGACCGTCGCGAAATGCGCGATACACTGCATAGCATTCTGAGTAAATTACATCGTCACTAATCAATGAAAGACACTTCTGAGTATCCAAAGACCACGCAATCTGCGTGGTCTTTGGATCAATGGCTTGCCTATTTATTAGTAATCCACCCCACTGAAATCGACATGTCACTTGATCGCGTTAACCGTGTGTTCAAACGACTGGCACTAGATTTTTCATCAACCCGTGTAGTTACAGTTGGCGGCACCAATGGAAAGGGGTCAACATGTCGCTTTTTAGAACTTGCGCTTTTGCAACTAAATAAATCCGTTGGACTCTATAGTTCTCCGCATTTGATTAGTTTTACTGAGCGAGTGCGTCTTAACGATGCAAGCCCAAGTGAAGGACAATTTTGTGAGGCGCTATTGCATATAGAGCGCATTCGTGGTGATGATTCATTAACTTACTTTGAATTTAGCACTTTGGCCGCCTTGTGGTTGATAGGACAAGCCAAACCTGACTATTTGATTCTGGAGGTTGGTTTAGGCGGACGATTAGATGCGACTAACATTGTCGATAATGAATTGGCGGTTATAACTTCAATTGCACTCGATCACCAAGAATACCTTGGGGATACACGAGAATCAGTTGCTTTTGAGAAAGCAGGTATATTTCGTGCGGACAAACAGATCGTGCTTGGCGAGCGCGATGTACCGCAAGTGATGCTCACCCAAGCACAACAGGTGGCGGGCAACATTCAGCACAAAGGCCGTGAGTTCGATTTCAATCAAACAGGTAACGCGCTTTGGTCATGGCAGGGGGGATCTTTCGAATTAACTCAGTTACCTCAGCCATTGCTACTGATAGACAATATTGCTACCGCATTGGCAGCGCTAGACATGTTGGGCGAACTAGTTAAGTTAAACGCTAAGCCGGAGATATTACGACAACTGATCCGCACGGCAGGGTTACCTGGTCGCTTTCAACGATTGAGCTACCAACCCGACTGGATTGTCGATGTCGGTCACAACCCGCATGCTGCTCAATTAGTTGTTCAGCAATTAAAGCAGCTTAAGTGGGACAAGCTATACATTATTGTGGGTATGATGCGCGATAAGGCCATGCGTGAAACGCTAGGCATTTTTGCGCCTTTATCACCGACATGGATCCCGGTAGGGTTACCAGAAGCTCGCGCAGCAACGATCGCTGATTTACAGCGAGCTTTAGTTGGTCAAGTCTGTGATGAAGCCGCAAATGATGTCGCCGAAGCAGCCCAACGCATTATGGCAAAGGTTTCTCCGGATGACGTGGTGTTGGTCTTCGGTTCTTTTGTTACTGTCGCTGAAATGTTGACATTTAATGCGCAACAACGCCTATAATACATATTCATTGTTTTAGTGGAGACGTTGTTTGTCTAGTGCGTTACAAAACCGCTTGGTCGGTACCATCATTGTTGTGGCTTTAGCTGTTATCTTTTTGCCCGACTTACTCGATGGAAAGAAAGCCGATCAGCAAGTGGCATTTGTTACGGTGCCAGAATCGCCCGTGCGTGAACCATTAGTTCAACCGCCAAGGTTTCCCAGTGAAGAAGTCGCTGCTGCAGCGTCTCGTCCAATAGAGATTGTTGAAGATCAGCCTGTTGACGATACTCCGGAACAACAAAATCAAAGCGAACAAGTTGAGCAACAAGGTGCTTCACTTGAAACAACGGAAGTGATCACTCAACCAATTACAAACGATAGTTTGGCCGACCAAACGGTCATTGATCGCCCAATTGAAGAAGAGTTACAAAATACCGGTTGGGTAATACAGTTGGGCAGTTTTCGTCATCAAAAAAATGTCCGCGAATTGCTGGATAAACTTGAAAATGCAGGTTATCGAGCATTTAGTCGACCAGTGCAAACTAGCGCAGGACAGTTAACCAAAGTTTTTGTTGGACCTGATCTTGAGCGTGATAATCTCGAAAATTCGCTGTCACATTTACGCGAATTGACTGGACTCTCGGGAAAAATTACGCAGTTTAAAGTGTAAACATAACCCCTCTATCGAGTCATATTTCCGAGTAATTTATACTGATACTAGGTTTGGTATTCACTAACGCTTCTGGTAGAATGCGCGCCATTCAAAGATGGTAATTTGCACCAGCAGAACGAAAGCTCAGAACGAATGAATTGGTTTGACTTCGCCATTATTGGCATCATCGCTTTATCTACCGTCATTAGTTTGATCCGTGGTTTTGTAAAAGAAGCAATTTCGCTTGCCGTATGGTTCAGTGCTCTTTTCGTTGCTAGTCAGTTTTATCCCGACATTGCCGTTTATCTCACACGCATAACAGATGAGTTGTTGCGCAATGGTGTCGCTATTGCCATTTTATTTGTTGTTACCCTAATTATCGGTGCTCTCGTTAATTACGTCTTCAGCCAGTTGGTCAAAGCAACTGGGTTAAGTGGGACAGATAGAGCACTAGGCGCTGTATTTGGTGCGCTCCGCGGCGTTTTGATTGTTAGCGCCTTATTGTTTTTTATGGATACATTTACCCCTGCGGCTTCAAGTACATGGTGGCAAACATCGCTCTTGCTACCCGAATTTGCAGTCATAATTGAATGGTTCTTTCAATATATGCAGGGCAGTTCAAGCTTTTTAACTTCCTGATAAATAGGTAATTTTCATGTGTGGTATTGTTGGAATTGTTGGTAAGGCCGGTGTTGCACAGTCGCTTTATGACGGGTTAACGGTGCTACAACACCGTGGTCAAGATGCTGCTGGTATCATGACCATTGACAATGATATGTTCAACTTACGCAAAGCTAATGGGCTTGTGCGTGATGTCTTCCACACGCGCCATATGAAGCGATTAACGGGCAATATGGGCATCGGTCATTGTCGCTATCCTACAGCCGGAACATCGAGTTCAGCCGAAGCTCAGCCTTTCTATGTGAATTCACCTTTTGGTATTGCTTTTGCCCATAACGGCAACCTGACCAATGCTAAAGAGCTTCAACAAGAAGTGTCTCGAATTGCAAGACGCCATATCAATACCACTTCAGATTCAGAGTTATTGCTAAACATATTAGCGCATGAATTGCAAAACTGTACTGAGACGACGTTATCTGCAGAACATGTATTTCAGGTAGTAGCACAAACTCACAAGAAAATTCGTGGGGCTTATGCTGTAGTTGCGGCAATAATTGGGCACGGCATTCTAGCGTTTCGCGACCCCTATGGCATTCGTCCACTGGCGCTAGGTAAACGCAGTACAGAGTTAGGCGACGAATACATGGTAGCGTCAGAGAGCGTTGCTTTGGATGCTGTTGGCTTTAAATTTGTTCGCGACGTTGCTCCAGGTGAAGCTGTATATATTACCGAACAAGGCCAGTTATTCACACAGCAGTGCGCTGAAACGCCAACAATGTCACCTTGTATTTTTGAGTTCGTCTATTTTGCCCGACCTGATTCGTTTATTGATGGGATTTCCGTTTACGCTTCACGTGTAAATATGGGTAAAAATCTGGGTGAAAAAATAAAACGCGAATGGGCAGATAAGGATATTGATGTTGTCATTCCTATTCCCGAAACGTCAATGGATGTGGCATTGCAAATTGCTAATACCTTAGATTTGCCATATCGTCAGGGATTTGTGAAAAACCGCTACATCGGTCGCACGTTCATAATGCCAGGCCAAACCATGCGGAAAAAGTCAGTGCGTCGCAAGTTGAATGCTATTTCCTCAGAATTTAAAGGTAAAAATGTACTCTTGGTTGATGACAGTATTGTGCGCGGAACAACCTCTAGTCAGATTATCGAGATGGCGCGAGAGTCAGGAGCCAAAAAAGTTTACTTCGCTTCTGCGGCACCAGAAATACGCTTTCCGAATGTCTATGGCATTGATATGCCATCGGCAAATGAATTAGTCGCCTATGGCAGAGAGATTGATCAAATTAGTGATTTGATTCAAGCTGACGGCTTGATCTTCCAAGACTTAACTGATTTGGTAGAAGCCGTGCGTGAAGAGAATGAACAAATAGCTAGGTTCGAAACATCTGTGTTTGATGGTGATTACATTACCGGAGATGTCGACCAATCTTACCTAGAAGGCATTGATGCAGCTCGTAGCGAGAAGAGCAAAAAAGCGCCTGTGGTGCAAGCTGAATTGAGCAACCTCGATTTACATAACCTTGATCAATAGCGAGACAGTAAAACAAAAAAGCCAGCGTTAGCTGGCTTTTTTACTTTCAAGGTGTTCACTTACATTGGTTAGTGCACGTACACAGGACCAATGCCAGCACTCCATAACATTACAGTCGTTACCATTAGAATTACAAGTAATACTAGACCACAAGTGACAACGGAGCTCGAATAAATAAAGCCTTTCTCTTCTGGGATGTGCATCATAATTGGTACACCCGAATACAACAGATAGACCGAATAAGACAATCCGACTAGGCCTACCGCCATGATAAACCATAAGACAGGGAATAAAGCCGCGAAGCCAACCATAAATAATGGCGTTGCTGTGTATGCGGCCAATTCTAGTGACTGGGTGTAGGTTGGATTCGAGTCGAAAGCCTTCGCCAGTTCGTGGGCCAAAATCGCAAGAGCTACCACGCCAGCGATCAAACCAAAATACATTGCTATACTCATCATTAATGCACTTTCGTGAGTTAAACGAATCACGTCACCAACACCAATACTCCAGCCAAGATGAGCAGCAGAGTAGTAACCAACCACCGAGGGGATTAATGCAATTAAACAGATGTGACTAAGCGCAAAAAAATAACTCTCATGGCGTTCATCGATGGTGTGCCATTCTTCCTTTGGGTGCGCGTATATACCCCATAAATGATTCAAAATCATAGTTAATTCTCCAACTGGCTACTGATTATGCCGAATACTTGTATTGATTAATATTTGATCTTATATGTAAAAGACAATTTAAACATTTACATTTATTTAACAGCATTTTGCTGGATGGGCAAAAAAGCGTCAAGGTTTTAGCTATTTATTTATACTATTCGGCAACTCGGGCGCATTCACAATGATGATGAAAGTATTTTTACGGTGAATGTGCACTAGCTAGTTATTTTCAACATTGATGAGTTTGGGGCGTATGAACTTTGTAACCACTGGCTTCGGTTTACGGTCAACATAAAAAAGTCCCCAGTGTTTTTCTGCGCCACCGGCTTTGTTTGGGTCTCCTTTCCACGGTTCGTCAAAGGCTTCGAAAAACAGCACGGTGGTATTGCTAGATGTCGCCCATTCGAGCAAATCTTTATAGTATGTAATTTGGTTTTCAACACCCGCTAAGGCTGCAAATTCATCAGCAGTAGTTGCCCAACCAGCTTCGAGGATAACGATAGGCTTATTAGGGATGGCGAGGTGTACTTTTTCAATGTTTTCAATGGTGTATGCCAATGATTCCTCTATCGGTTTATTCTCCCAAACAGGATAAGTATGGACACCAATGAAATCGAGCTCTTGGGCGAGTTCATAACCCGCTTTTGCCCACCAGTCATAGTTGTCAGCAACGGTAACTGCGACATCAGTCTGCTCCTTGACCATACGCACATAATTAATAACTGCGTCGACGCTGACCATATGATCATTCCACTCGACTAAGGCCTCGTTGCCCACGTTAACGGCAACGATAATGTCTGAATATTGCTTAACTAGTTCAATCGCCGTTTGCGTTTCGGCCAGATTTAGTAGTGTATTTGCATCTAACTCTGCTTGCAGAATAGGCTCGTCTAACCATGGGCAGCCTTCGTGATTACTAATTTCGGCACGCAGCCAAATGCCTTGCACCACCTTAATGGGCAATTGGTGTTCCGCAATAAGACGCAGTGTTGCTTGTGAATTTTCGTCTGTATCGTAAAGTCTGATTAGCTGAAAACCATGCTCAACCAAAATATTCAGGTCTTCCAGCACTTCTGCATCTGACGGGTTGACCGCACCATTGCCGCGGTCGGGGTGCTGACCTTCGCGAAAACCGCTATATGCTACGCCCATAACCTGACCAACAAGTAAGTTGTCAGTTGATTGTTGATAGTTGGCAAATGCATTAGTCATGCTGAGCACCTGTATCAGTAATAAGACCAGAAACGCGCGAGAGAACGACATTTATTCCGCCATATTTAGAAGTAATAAGACTTAATAAACCGCTTACGGGTTTGGCTGTACAGTGACCTGCGATGAAATGGGTTACCTGAGCGTCAATGCGGACTTTATGGCTGCAAGACAGTATTAAGCACCGTCTTGCAGGTAGTCTTTGATAACATTGCGATAGTTGCGGCTGACTTTTATCTTGTGGTGCTCACCCAAGATCAAGAAAAATTCACCTTTGGTATGCGGTACGACTTTCTCAATGTAATTAAGGTTGACGATGGTTGAGCGATGAACGCGTTTGAACAACGTCGGATCCAGTTCATTGAGAAGCTCTTTTAGCGTTGTGCGTTTAATATGCGTTTCACCATTGGCGTGTACGCAAACATAATCACCAGCCGCTTCTAGCCAGGCGATATCGGGTTGATTAAGCAATGTGATTTCTTCACGATCGCGAATTACGATCTTACGTTTTTCACTGAATCCAGAATTTTCCATATCGCCCTGATGGGCATTCATTGAATTGATCGCATTGAGTATGCCTGACTTAAATTGACCGTTCTCCTCCTTGCCAAGGCGCTCTTTAGCGCGAACGACTGCACGGTCTATTCGCTCTTGATCAATGGGTTTGAGAATGTAATCAACAGCGTGTAAGTCAAAAGCGTTAATTGCGTATTGCTCAAAGGCTGTAGTGAATACAATCAAAGGCATTTCATCAGACTGAAGCTGTTGCACCACATCTAGTCCATCGAGCCCGGGCATTTGAATATCCAAAAACATCAGGTCCGCGCGATGACTTAGCACTGCATCAATTGCCTCGCGACCATTTCGGCATTGGCAGACGACTTCTATGTCGGCATTCTTACTGAGCTTTGACTTTAACAAACCTAGCGCTAGTGGTTCGTCATCAACAATGATTGTTTTTATAGTAGTCATTAAAATTATTATTCCACAGAAGCTGTCGCTTCGATCGGTTCAAAAGGCACGCGAATCGTGGTTTTTAATCCACCATTCTCGGAAGTCGATAAATCAAAACTAAAGGCAGTACCGTAAAGTACTTTAAGACGTTCATCAGTGTTTTTCAATCCGACACCTCGGCCAATAACGCTTTGCAATTTACTCTTGCCTATCTTTATCCCAGGCCCCGTATCGGCTATATCTATTACGAGTTGTTCATTGATAATGTGCGCACCAATAGAAATAGTGCCACCGTCCTCACACTTGGCAATCGCATGCTTCATCGAATTTTCGATAATCGGCTGTAGCAATAAACTTGGCAACTGTGCTTTTTGCGCAGCAGGTTCAATATCAATATTCAATTTTAAGCGGTCTTCAAAACGAATTTTTTCGATATCCAAGTACAAATTTAGTGCATTAATTTCGTTCTCAAGCGTGATTTTCGTGTTGGGTATATTGTCTAATGAATGACGCAGAAACTGACTCAGCTTAACTGACATTATTTGCGCTTTTTCACTTTCCTCACACTCAATTAGGGCATTTATGGCGTTTAAGGTATTGCACAAGAAATGAGGGTTGAGTTGATATCGGAGCATTTTCATTTGCGCATCACGAGCCGTAGCTTGGGCGTGCATGCGTTTTAATTGCTGGTTTCTAGCTTCCGCTTCGGCACGCAACATGATGCGGTGTTCGCGTTGCAGTAAATCGTAATATTGAACCCCAAAAAACAATGATGCCCAACTAATAAAGATGAAGATACCGCTAAAATACCAACCACCAAACTCACTCCAAATATGTTGCTCGCCAGTCATGATTTCGAACAAGTACATTCGCAATACTGTCCACAGTGAGGAAACAGCTACAACCAGACCGATACTAATCAGCGCTTTGAAAATGAGTGAACGATGCCAAGTGATGAGTAGGATCCGCTCCATCACCACAGTTAAAATCAACCCCAGTATTGATTGCGATAAAATTGGCGCGATATAGGTCCAGGATGGTTGGCTGTACCAAAGCGTCAAAGTGAAGAAACTTACGACACATAGAAATGCCCAAAACGCGAGTTGCCAATAAACAAAGGGGGCGTTGGGTTCCGGGTAGTCTTGGGGATTAAAATCGTAACTGCTTGAACTCATATAAATCGCAATATCGGCCAGAGAATCAAAGTATTACACAGTTTAAAAAGCATTACATATTTTTAACAAGCTCATTGTTGCTTGGCTCGTTTAGACCGCGATTAGAACAACAGATATTTTGTGTAGATAGAAAACAGGGCTCCATTAGAGCCCGGTAAAGACTATTTTTACTTAGCGTGATACAAGTCCGACTGGCTGAGTACCACTTCAATGCGGTTGATTTCACCAGAACGGTTAAACAGTATCTGACTGTCACGTTCATCTAGTGCATTGCCAGCAATACCGCGCTTACTGCCATCGCTTAAATAGATGAGAGTCTGACCAGCAGTCTCTTCATCTAAGGTGAAAATGATTGGTACCTGACACCAAGTGAAGCCTAGCTGTTTCGCATTGAGTTCAATGGTTTGCCAATCGTCATTTAAGTCTAAGTAACGGAAAGGGGTTGATTCTTCGGTAAATTCAACTTCTCGTAATAAAAATGGTTGGAAGTTAATTTTGCCCGCTTCAACCCAACAGCCGAGCTCGCCCATTCGCGTAATGACTTCTTCTTTCACTTGTCCAGTCATGCCGGGTTGTTGAGCCCCCGCATGTTTAGGTGTGTGCGAATAAGGGTCGGCAGGGAACGCACCGTATTCCGCTGGCGTCTTATTAAAGCCAATCCCTTCGCGCACATCATAGTACCGGGCAATTAGACGATTGGTCAGTGTTTCGTCGGTTTCATTGTGGAAACTGTCGACCGCGACTTCTTGTACTGCAAGGAGAAGTTTTGAAACCATATGCCAATATATACAGCCAAGACCTTCAAAACCGAACATACCGCCGGACCGCCCAGTAAAGGCACTGTGATGAAACACACCTTCATATACGTCCAATAGCGTCAGCAGTGATTGCTCGGTAGCTAAATCTGGATAGTCTTCAACCAGGTCCGGCCATACCGCTTTAATTGCATTTGCATTAGTTAAAGCACTGTTGAAGCGATAGTTACCGCGCATGTCCAGTTTAATTAAACGGTTGTCACCGCGAACACGCATTTCTGCAAGAAGTGCGTGATCATTGACTTGTCCAACTGGAATGGTGTTCTTGGTTAAAAAGCGCTGTTGTTCTCGATCAGGGTATAACATAAACGATTTTTGATCGGGCCGATAAACATCGCTGGCGAACAATTGATCAATAATGTCTATCGATTGTTGCGCACTTAGCGCACCAGAGCTTAATGCCGCTACTTGACCTTCCAACATGTCGTAAAGATGCCCAACGCTCAATGATTGTTGGTCAATATCCAAAATGTTATAGGCGTGATACAGGCCAGAGTCACTCAAGTTGGCGTGCACACTGCGCAAAATCAATTGTTTAGCGGGAGCGAGTAGCGCCAAAATTTGCTTACAATCTACACTGACTTGAACAAAATCTCCGCTGTGTTTATACATATTTGTGCGATACTCGGTAGCAAGCTCACCTAAAGCCCTTAAGGTATCAAAACGCACGGAGTCGACGTTATTTTGCGCTTCCAACTGTGTAGCTGTGTCAGCTAAAATACGCGTGGTTTCAGTCAGCCAGTGGGCAACCTCTGACGTCATTTGAAACTCTGAGTTAGCGCTGTGCATGCCGCTAAACAAAGACTCCATAAAATCGATGTAGCGGTTCATGTAGTAAAGGGTGACCATAGACAAACCTTGGCCAACCAATGCGTTGTTTGCATCGTTCCACTCAGGGCGCTGAGTATTCAGCCAAATGCCGCCATCAATAACTAAATTACTAAGTTTAGTTAATAGTGGTACCAGCAGCTTTTCTGTTAGTGAAACGCGGTAAACGTCATGTTCAGCTGTTAAAACTAGTTTGCCATCTGCGCCAATAGTTTCGACACGACGCTCGATTTCAGCAGCCACATCTTCGTCAAACAACACTGTCGCCTTTGGATCTTCAACCATTTCGGCGAACGGCTTCAGGCGATAAGGTACATTGGCATAACTATATGCTTGTTGGGATAACAATTGTGCGAGTTTGTTAGGATCAAACTTATTCGACGACTCAAGTAGTTTAAGAAGATAAATGATTTGATGATCACCCCAATAACCAATATAACTCCATGGGTCATCTGGCTCTTCGACTTCCCAATCGATTCCCTGTTTGGTGATCCGATAGGGGTTGTAGCCGTCTGCGGTAGAGGCATTGACGAATTTAGCGATTACCGACTCAATAAACGAAGGATAGCTTAACGTGAGAGCCTCCCAATTTTGGAAAATATCACGCCAATTGCCTTGGTATGAAAGCAATGGTTGGTTATTGCTATCTTTCAACTCGATAGCAAACTGGTTCCAAGGACGACTTGGGTCACCGTGTCGACGACCAAAGGTGATAGGCAAGTACTCATAGATCAACCGACTTAACTGCATATCTTGTCGTTTTTCAGTAAATTTCAGAACCTCTTCTAACTCCATCCACTCAGGGAGCCGGCGCAATGCATTCGCATGCGCATCATAAACCTTGATATTGAAGTGCTTCAGAGTTTGCAACAAGTCGCGTCGCGATATTTGATATTGGTTAGCGAAAATTCCACCACGCAAGACGTTAAACAACGTATTTGCATAATGATGTAGTGATACATCTGGTTCCCCAGTCGTTTGGAAACCATCTGCGCGAGCCATGATTTTCGCGAGGTTATCATTACCCGCTTGAATGGATTCAGTTAGTTTTTTCGATAGGCTGTCGAGGTTCTCGAGTTCGTACTGTAACGCAACCACTGCACCTTGATCTTTTTCAAGGTCCGCGACAATGAACCATTCAGATGTTGCCTCTGCAGCCAAATCTAGTTCGGCACTGATCAGGTAATGACAGCGCACACCGCGGCTAGAGCTACTACTCGATAAATCTCTGCCAGCTTTAAAGGCATCGAGGCTGCTGTTATCAAGGTGCACTTTCGCGCCTTCTAAGCCCATATGGAAAACAGTGTTCGCGTGCAATGCTTCAACTGGTTCAGCACGGTCAGTAATCGCTGAATACAGCGTGTATAACGCCAAGCCGTTAGTCTCATCCAGCTCAGTCCATTTATACGCATCAACGAGGTTACTCGATTGCGCCTGAGTGAAGCGCGGAGTACCTGCGGGCAGAATGTTTTGCAGACCGTCAATAAGTTGGACCTTTTGAGGGGCAAGCGTCAAGTTAGTTAACTTCGCTCCTCGGACAATGCCAAACTCAGCGGAGAAACGCCACGTGTATTGAAACTTAAGTCCTAGGTCTTGATTAATTTCTTCGAAGCACAGCGCATTGCCAAGCAGATTCTTGTATAAGTTGCGCTCGATTGAATATCGGTCATTGTGTTCAGTATTGTACGGTTCCCAATAACAAACTTCGCCGTCCTTTTTCACCCGGAAAATTGATTTGGGTCCTGTGTGCGGAGCGCTTTCGTACGCTTTGTCAACCGTAACATAAGGGAACAAAGCGGTATCAGGCGATACTCGGCCTGTTGTTAAACCACCGGTTGAACCTGCAAACAACCAATGATCGTGATCTGATACTACGCTGATGAAAAACGCCGGCATTTGGTCAACGTTTTTAATTTGATAATATGTTTCACCATCCATTTTAATATAGGCGCCTTGAACGCCCTTTAGCGCGGATGAATGTGAGTGAGTATTCATACTGTTCATAATCTATTTCTCGTCAAACAAGTATTTTTTATTATTTTTTTAATTAATAAAATCGCATCACGTGCGCTAGCTGGTGCAAACTAATCGTTTACCTCGTTAATACAACTCAAACGAGGTAAGGCGGACTTCAGTCACGACCAGCAGGGTTTACGAAAAATCTTGTTTCGTTTACTTTTTTTTTACAACCCTTAGAGCATAAACTATCGCTGCCTTTTAATAGTCCGCTTTATCGTGCTCAAGGTCCGTTCTAGATGGATTTTCAATATCTCGGTTAACATTTGTGTTACATCTACGCTCATAGTTGCGTTTGGAATCTGCACGATGTGAATTAAGCAGGTCTAGCAGTTGAGCTACCTGTACTTCACCCTAAACAGAGAGTTGTAATGACCACTAACAGCCCACAGTTAGATCCCGTATGGCAGAGAGCAAAAGGGTTACTAGCGCAAATGTCGTTGGACCAAAAGCTTGGCCAAATGCATCAGGTGAATGGCGCTGGTGGAGTGGTAACTGATCAGCTCGCCGACGGTGTGCGTAATGGCTCGATTGGCTCAGTGATCAACGAAGTCAATCCAAACGTTATTGCTCAGCTGCAGTCCATCGCGGTAAATGAAAGTCCCTTGGGGATCCCTTTGTTAATCGGGCGCGATGTTATTCATGGTTTCACAACCGTGTTCCCGTTACCCATCGGATTGGCTGCTACTTGGTGTGACGACACTATCGAGCGAAGTGCTCGTTTAAGCGCAATTGAAGCATCGGAAGTAGGTGTGAATTGGACTTTCTCACCCATGATCGATGTGTCCCGCGACCCGCGTTGGGGACGCATTGCCGAGTCATTTGGCGAGGACCCATTGCTTAATGGTCGCATGGGAGCTGCGTTGGTGCGCGGTTATCAAACTGACGACCCTACAAATCTAACCGCAATTGCCGCGTGTGCGAAACACTTCGCGGCTTATGGTGCCAGTGAAAGCGGTCGAGACTACAACACCACTAACATCAGTGAACATGAGTTGCGCCATGTTTATCTGCCGCCTTTTAAAATGGCCTGTGAAGCCGGCGTGATGTCGGTAATGACATCCTTCAGCGACCTAAATGGAATACCGGTTAGCGGTAACAAATGGCTTCTGACTGATGTATTGCGCGATGAATGGCGCTTTAATGGCGTAGTTGTTAGCGATTGGGGCTCCGTGCAACAGTTAACGGTACACGCTGTGGCAGAAGATAATAAGGCCGCTGCTCAGCAGGCTATCAACGCCGGTGTAGAAATTGAAATGGTAAGCGGTACCTTTATCAATCATGCCGAATCGTTGTTACAAAATGATGCGATTTCAATGGCGAAATTGGATGCTGCCGTACTAAATATTTTGGCAATGAAAATTGCGTTAGGACTTTTTGAGCGGCCCTATACTCAAGTGCTTGAATCAACCTATGATAAACAGGCGCATTTGCAAGCAGCCTATGACGCCGCGGTTAAATCCTGTGTACTGCTAAAAAATAGTGCGGGCTCGTTGCCCATTTGCAGCGATTCAAAAGTGGCTCTGCTAGGTCCATTAGCTGATGATGGTTATGAACAGTTAGGGACTTGGATATTCGATGGTGATGAGAATATCAGTCAGACTGTGCGTGATGGTTTTAAGCGGCGCAATATCGAGGTAAATTATCTACCCGTGTTTAGTAGTACTCGCGACCGCGATGTAGACCAAATACCAGCGGCTTGCGATGCAGCGGCTGCCGCCGATGCCGTCGTTTTGTGTCTGGGCGAAGAAGCAATCTTATCGGGTGAAGCCCACTGCCGTGCCGAACTCGATTTACCTGGTGCCCAAAACGAATTAATACGTGCGATAAGTCGCACATTGAAAGGTCGGAATGTACCTTTAATTTTAGTGGTGATGACAGGCCGGTCGTTGGCGTTAGAGGAAATGGAGCCTTATGTTGACGCGATTCTTTATGCGTGGCATCCGGGCTCTATGGGCGGTCCAGCTATTACGGACCTGATTTTGGGTAGACAAACGCCTTCTGGTAAGTTGCCGGTTAGTTTTGTGCGCAAGGTTGGACAAATACCGCTGTATTATGGACAAAAACCAACAGGCAGGCCTGTTACGCCGGATAATTACGTGCATATGGACAAATTTCCAATGCGCGCCGAACAAACATCACTTGGGATGGCTGCATCCCACATTGATACATATTTTACGCCACTGTATCCTTTTGGTTTTGGCCTGTCGTACACCCAATTCGAGTACCGTGATTTGAGGCTCAGTACCACTGAGTTAATTGAGTCAGGCAAATTAAATATCACAGTGGAGGTTGCTAATACAGGCGGTGTAGACGCTGAAGAGATTGCGCAGCTCTACATTCGCGATAAAGTATCCAGCGTTTCACGGCCCGTGCGAGAGTTAAAAGATTATCTGCGCATTCTTGTGCCTGCGGGTCAATCACGAACCATATCCTTTACTTTGGGTAAAGAAGACCTTGGCTTTTACAATCAACAGAGTGAATTTGTTGTAGAGGCTGGAACATTTGTTGTTTGGGTTGGCGGTAATAGCACTTGTGAGTTATCGGCGGAGTTCAGTTGGGTTAGTTGATGATGAACGACAAGCAATACACTCTCTATCAAAAACGGGCACGGCAGATACTGCGTCGTATGTCACTGCTGGAAAAAATTGGTCAAATGACCCTTGTCGATCAGTCTATGTGCGAACCGGAGGATGTTGCCAATTTCGCCATCGGCGGTGTTATGAGCATTGCTGGCAGTTGCCCAGGTAATAATCGTGCTAGCGATTGGCGGCAGCGCATTGAGACTTTCTGGCAAGCATCGAAAAATCGCAAAGAAGATGCCATACCCATTATGTACGGGCTGGATGCGATTCACGGTAATTCTAACGTTGCTGGAGCGACAGTTTTTCCGCACAATATTGGTCTAGGCGCGACTCAAAGCAGCTCTGTGATAGAAGAGGTCGCACGAATTACGGGTGATGAACTCAGAGCCACTGGCGCGGATTGGATTTTTGGGCCTAATTTGGCAATTGCTCAGCACTATCATTGGGGGAGAACCTATGAAAGCGTTTCTGCAAATCCCAAGCAGGTAGCTCATTTCGCTCAACACTTCTTAACAGCTTTAAATTCCGACCGACCGGATTATCAAATTTTAGCTTGTGCCAAGCACTGGGTTGGTGATGGTGCAACCGAGCACGGGGTCGAGCAAGGAGATACACGTATTTCCGAGCGTATGCTGGAGCAACACATGTTGCCGTTTAAACATGCGATTAAGCATGGTGTCATGAGTATCATGGTGTCGTTTAGCAGTTGGAATGGTGAGAAGTGTCATAGCCATAAACATCTGCTAACTGATGTACTTAAGCAAAAACTTGGCTTTAAAGGGTTAGTATTGTCTGACATGCAAGGCATAAGCTACGTTAATGACGACTATTACACCGCCATTGAGCAAAGCGTTAACGCTGGGATTGATATGTTTATGATCCCTTCGAGTTGGGAACAGTTTATAGAATTACTAGCGCGTCACGTTGAGCTTGGAAGTGTGTCAATTAACCGTATAAATGATGCCGTAGAGCGGATTTTAATTGCTAAACAGTCAATTGGTTTATTAGAGCAAAAATCCCCGAATGAGCGCAGCCAGCCTTATAGCGATCTTCTTGGGACGCTTAAACATAGGAATATCGCACGCGATATTGCCGCGCAAAGTTGCGTATTAATCAAGAACGAAAACAATATCTTACCTTTGGACGGCACCCAAAAATTGCTGGTAACTGGCAAAAACTGTGACCATGCAGGACATCAATGCGGAGGGTTTACGATAGAGTGGCAGGGCGCAGGGGCTCGGATGGATGGTGCCACAACCATTTGGCAAGGGCTAAAGCAACAGTTCCCCGACGCGAAAAAAATTCCTCCAAATCGGATTAGGCAGAGCGATTTGAGTGAGTTCGATGCCGCGGTAGTCGTCATTGGTGAGCGATCCTATGCAGAGGGGTTGGGTGATATTCGTTCATCTGATCGCCTGTTGGTCGAGTCTGGATTGGGCGTTGATGGTAACGTTGCGATTCACAAGGCGTATGGTAAAAGTGCCGCACTGCAAGTATTACATCCTGAAGATATAGCATTATTGAGCGCATTGCAGGAGTGCAACATTCCCATCGTTACAGTGATGCTCAATGGTCGACCTTTAATTGTTGAAGATGAATTCAACTTATCAGACGCATTCATTGTTGCTTGGTTGCCTGGTTCAGAGGGTGAATGCATCGCCGACCTGATAATCGGTGAGGTTAATTTTACCGGTCGTTTGGGATTTAGCTGGCCGGCCTTTGCGAAATCGTATAGGAAGACTCAGGCGCCGCTTATCAATCGCATGCCATACGCACAAGCATGGCCAGTGGGATTTGGTTATTCTTATCCTGAAACCGATAGTCAAGACATGCCACCACACACTAAAAAAATAAGTACACGCACTCATTCTAAACCGGATTAAAACAACAATAAGGACCCAGCATGTTCGCCAACAAAACTGTTTTGTATTACACCCTAATTGTGTCAATGGGGGGCTTTATATTTGGCTTTGATGCATCAGTAATTTCAGGGGCAATTGGGTTTGTAACCACTGAGTTTTCTCTCACTGCATGGCAGCAGGGGTTCGTGGTAAGCTCACCGACGCTTGGTGGCATTATCGCGACCATTACAGCGGGCGCTATATGTGATGCATTTGGCCGTCGTAAGACCCTTATTATTATTGCATTCCTGTATCTGGTTTCAGCGCTGGCATCAGCCTTGGCGGTCGACTATTGGATGTTGATCATTGCCCGTTTTATCGGTGGAATGGCGTTTTGTTCCTTGATGATAGCGCCGATTTATATTGCTGAGATAAGCCCCGCCGAACACCGCGGTAAAATGGTCTCGGTAAATCAATTCAATATCGTACTGGGGTTTTCGGTTTCCTATTTCAGTAATTTCTATTTCCTACAATTAAGTCAAAGTGACTTAACTTGGGTAGTGCAATTGGGTATTGAACAGAACGTTTGGCGCTGGATGCTTGGTATGGAAATAATCCCAGCCTTATTGTGGTTTATATTACTCTTTACTGTTCCACGTAGTCCGCGCTGGTTGTTGATGAAAGGCTATGAGCAAGAAGCAAATACAGTGCTGCGTAAGATTTTTGATGCACAACAGGTGAAGCAACAAATTGAAACCATTAAGGCGTCGATGAGCGAGCAAAAGTCCACGTTAATGAATGGTTTAAAATTGTTGTTTAGCAATCGCATGAAATGGCCCATTTTTATCGGTTTGATAGTTGGTATTGCACAGCAAATTACCGGTATTAACGTTATTTTCTTCTATGCCCCCACTATTTTTGAACAAAGTGGTGTGGGTACCAATGCAGCATTTATGCAAGCGGTATTTATAGGTGTAGTAAACGTCATATTTACCATCATCGCGATGATAACCATTGATAAATTCGGCCGTAAACCGCTTCTCGTTATCGGCTTAAGCGGTGTCATCTTGTCGATGACAATCTGCGCATATGGCTTCAAACAAGCAACCTATAACCTTACTTTCGAACAAGTTGTGCAATTGACTTCTGAACATGAGGACTTAAGTGTTGAGCAATTCGCACACATGCAAGGTCAAACCTTCAACTCTGACGTTGAGTTTAAACAGGCGTTGCAGCAACACATTAGCGAGCAAACCTACAACAAACATCAGGGCCAACTGCTGGAACAAGCTACTAACATAAATGCTACGTTAATTTTGATTGGAATTATCGGATTCGTAGCTTCATTTGCTATGTCTTTGGGGCCTGTGATGTGGGTAATGTTTTCGGAAATCTTCCCAAATCAAATTCGGGGTCTTGCAATTTCACTTGTTGGTGTTGTTAACAGCGCGGTTAGCTTTTTAGTGCAGCTAGTGTTTCCCTGGGAACTGGCAACGCTGGGTGCGGCCATGACATTCTTGATCTACGGCATATGCGCAGCAGTTGGCTTAGTATTAGTGTTGCGTTACTTACCAGAGACCAAAGGCAAATCACTTGAGGAGGTGGAGCGCAGCTTTGCCCGTATCTAATAACAATAAATATCGGTGAATAGGCAGTTGTCCCATAGAGGGCAATTGCGTTAATCTTGTCGCCAGAATAATAAATTGATTCTTTATTTTAAGGGAAATATGCCAAAAATCGCGAGATTATTGGTTGCGTTCGCTGTACTTTGTGGCGGTGTTTTGACCGGCAATGCAAGTGAACAAGGGGCTTATGTTATCGGCGTAAATGACGCCTATTCTGAGCCGCAAAGTCGCGCCATCATTAAACGTCTATCTGACGATATATATGCACCTTTGGGCATTCCACCTGAATTGCGCTTTTATCCGTCGAGCCGCGGTATGCAATCAGCCGGTAGGTTAGAAACGGACGCAGAGGCTAGAACCGTGTTAATTGTTGCGGAGCAATATGAGAACCTAATTGTTTTGCCAGCAGTCATGTTATCCCATGATATTTATTTATTTTGTGTTGACGCAAACCGCTGTGAGCGATCGCACGATAATTTATTCGCGATAATTGGTGGGTTTCAGGTCGGCAAGACTTATTGTGAAAACTTCGAATTAGAATGCTTTTTCGATCAGAGTGTCTCATTTCTCAGTACAGCATTATCAAACGGTACAGCAGACGTGTTGGTTGGCAGTCAGCCAACTGTGCTCAATTTATTCTGTCAGAACGACGCAAAACGCTTGTCCGTGCGGCGAGAATCGGCAATGGAAGTGTTTAGCTATCACCTTGTTTACCGACGTCATGTAGACAGGGTAGAAGTCCTAGAAGCGTCCATTGAGCGCATGCATCGCGATGGTAACTTTGCCGAGTTCAAACGTTATATTACGCAATTGCCGAGCAATTGCGACATCGAAACTATCGAATTGAAATGAATTTAAGTCTCAGCGTGCTGAGAAGTAATAAGGAGTGTGTAAGCGTGAAAACTAAAACAACATTAATGTCTCGGTTAACTGTGTTAGCCATAGCTGTGAGTAGCGGGTTGGCAATGGCACAAGAAGCTCCAATTGTGCAACCCAGCGCTCCGGGCCAAGAAACGCGAGACTTAAGCGCTGAACAAGCTATTCAACTTAGCAAAACGCGATACACCCAAGCTGATGTAGGTTTTATGCAAAACATGATACCGCATCATGCACAGGCGGTAGAAATGGCAGAATTAGTTGCTGATCGCACCAACAATGAAGAAATTATCGATATCGCCGGACGTATTCAAAAATCTCAAGCGGATGAGATTGACTTTATGCAGGACTGGTTGGAGGAACGTGGTGAAGCCATTGAATCACCACACCATATGCACATGGATCACGCCATGATGGGTATGGCATCCGCTGAGCAAATGCAGCAGCTAGCCATTTCAAATGGTGTCGACTTTGACCGCCAGTTTCTCGACCTAATGATCCCACATCACGAAGGGGCCGTGCGCATGGTCAATGATCTGTTGAGCAAAGATGGTTCAGCTTATGACCCTGTTTTATATGACTTCGCGAATGACATTGTTAACGATCAGAATGCCGAAATCACCCGCATGAACACTATACTTGCCGGCTTATCTGGTGATCCACGAGTTGGTTTGGCCGCCGGTTTACACGATGCAGGTTCAGCGATCATGAACTTAACGCTGACTCATTCCCTTCCTAAACCTCGGGGCTTTTTTGATCCTGAAAACCCAGCAAATTTACCGCCCAAAAAGCCGAGTGATGAAAGCCAGGGTAGCGATGGTGAATCTCGAGACGAAGCTCTGGAAGGTGGGGATATCAAAACTGAGTGGGGTGAGCGCTGGCCGTTATTAAGTTTTTGGAATACTGATATGGCGTTTGCCAATGACGTGCTGGTAGCGGGTAACTATCACGGGTTCAATGTCTATAAGATTAGCGATAACGCTAAACCCCAGTTAATGAGTTCAATCGTGTGTCCAGGCGGTCAAGGCGATGTGTCGATAGTGGGGGACTTGCTTATTATGTCGGTTGAGCAGACGCGAGGTCGTATTGATTGCGGACTCCAAGGCGTTGATGAAGACGCCAGCGATGAGCGTTTTCGCGGTTTACGCATTTTCGATATCTCAGACCTTACGCGTCCACAACAAGTTGGATTGGTACAAACTTGTCGCGGCTCACACACACATTCAATTGTTTCAGCAGATGACGAGCGCATAGTCGTGTACAACTCGGGAACCGCAGGCGTTCGTGATGAGCAAGAATTAGCGGGATGCGTAGGTGATGTTCCAGGAGACGAACGCACAGCGTTATTCCGTATCGACGTGGTTGAAATACCAGTGGCAAATCCTAGAGCCGCTAAAATCACTTCAAGCCCAGCGGTTTTTGCGGATCCAGAGGGACGGGTTGCGGGATTATGGCTGGGCGGCGATCACGGCGATGACACGCAAACGACCCGACGCACTGATGAGTGTCACGATATCACTATATTCCCAAGCGCTAACTTGGCAGCCGGCGCCTGTTCGGGCAATGGTATTATCTTAGACATCACTGACCCGCTTAATCCACAGCGTATTGACGAAGTCACTGATCCCGGTTTCGCTTACTGGCACTCGGCAACATTTAATAATGATGGCACCAAGGTATTGTTTACTGATGAGTGGGGTGGCGGGATTCAACCGCGCTGTCGCGCATCCGATCCAAAGTCATGGGGTGCGAATGCTATTTATGAAATTGTTGATGGCAAGCTAGTATTCCAGAGCTATTACAAAATTGATGCTCCGCAATCTGAACAAGAGAATTGTGTTGCTCACAATGGTTCTATCATTCCGGTTCCTGGCCGAGATATCTTTGCCCAAGCTTGGTATCAGGGTGGTCTATCGGTCATTGATTTTACCACGGCTGAGCCTGTTGAAATTGCCTATTTCGACCGCGGTCCAATCCACGAAGAGCGTCGCGTAGTGGCTGGCTACTGGTCTACTTACTGGTACAACGGCAAGATTTATGGGACGGAAATCATTCGTGGTTTAGATGTGTTCGATTTACAGCCAAGTGAGCACTTAAGTGCCAACGAAATTGCTGCCGCGAAGCTGGCAAATATGGGCGATGTGTTTAATCCACAGCAACAATTCCCAATGACTTGGCCAGATGTTCCCGTAGTTGCGCTGGCTTATCTTGACCAGTTGGAGCGTTATGGAGCGATTGCCAGTGGTCAACGCGATAAGATTGACGCACTTCTAGCCCAAGCTGATGATGCTATCCAGCGCGGACAAGGCGACCTTGATTTGTCGCGCAAATTAGCAACAGCCACAGCAACAATCACAGCGACTCATACTGACGCGGCGGCGCAAACAATTATTCTGCAACTGGAGAAGACACTTATCGGAATTGTGAGTAAGCTAGAGACCTAGCCCTTCTAGCGCAGTACAGGGACGTAAACAATGTTAACGCTTCAACAACAACAGCACTTCGAGTCAAATGGCTACGTGGTACTGGATCAATTGTTTAGCGATGCCCAGATGGCAGCACTAAAGAATGCTGCCACCGACATCGTAGAGCAGTTTGATCCTGATTCTACGCGCTCGATTTTTTCAACCCATTCAGAATTTACCGATCGCGATCAATACTTCTTAACATCTGACGATAAAGTGCGTTGTTTTTTCGAAGAGGATGCCTTTGCTCCTGATGGTTATCTCAGGCAACCAAAGCACTTAAGTATCAATAAAATTGCGCACGCATTGCATGTTCATAACCCGGCATTTAAGGCGTTTAGCACTGCAAGTATCATTGCTGAGCTCGCCAATGATGTCGGTGTTGAGCAACCTGAGATTCGTCAATCTATGTACATTTTTAAGCAACCAAAAATCGGCGGTGAAATCCGCTGGCATCAAGATGCGACGTATTTCTATACTGATCCAATCTCGGTGGTAACCTTTTGGTTTGCGATCGAAGATGCGAGCCTAAGTAATGGCTGTTTACAAGTCGCTAAGTCTGGCGGTGATTTTCCTTTGAAGGAGCAATTCACCCGTGCTGAAGATGACCAAACCGAGTTGCATACGCTACATAATAGCCCTTGGCCAGGTGAAGAAGAAGCTGTCGCCTTAGAGGTAAAAGCTGGCTCCTTGGTAATATTTAACGGGCTTCTCCCGCACTTTAGTGCAGCTAACCTATCAGATCGCTCAAGAAATGCTTTTACCTTGCATATCACATCAGCTACAAGCCACTATGATGTGCGCAATTGGTTACGTGCAGCCCCCGTTAAGTTGGGCTAATTTTTACCGGCGTCTTATGCAGATTTTTGCTACACTAGCGGTGTTTTTTGATTAACCCAAAGGTATTGCGTTTGAACGCGCTGTTACAACCGATTCACGACTTTTTACACTGTGAGACTCCCGATGCTTGGATAGCGGCCGCACTGCAGCCAATAAACGTACCAGTATTGTTGGTCGATCATGCAAACTGTGAATTGAAGGCCGCGCAAACTGCGATGCTGCTATTGCGCCGGTATGCGGTTGATAAAAGCAGTGGAGAAGCATTGTTAGAATGGTTAAAACCGTTTGAAGACTTTGTGTATCGCAAGATTGGTTCGGGCAATTTTAGCTCTCATGTTAATTTGTCAAAGAAGTTGATTAGTAAATCCGACTTTGCCCATGGCGATGAGTTGATTGATAAAATGGTGCTTCTGATCAAAGAAGAGCTGCACCACTTCCAGCAAGTGCTTGAAATCATGCAAGCTCGACACATTCCTTATAACACCCTTAATGCAGCAAGATACGCTAGGGGTTTGATGCAGCACGTGCGCACTCATGAGCCGGCTAAGCTAATTGATACCCTTATATGTGGGGCGTACATTGAAGCGCGCTCATGTGAACGCTTCGCCAAACTCGCGCCACACTTGGATAGCGAGCTAGAGAGGTTTTACATATCGCTATTACGCTCTGAAGCACGTCATTTTCAAGATTATTTAACTTTGGCGGAGAAGATCGAAGGCGGAGATATTTCTGCTCGTGTACAGTTTTTCGGCCAAAAAGAGTCTACCCTTATCGAAACGTGCGACGAACAATTTCGTTTTCACAGCGGTATTCCCGAAGAAGCGCTTATTAGCGCTTAGTCCACAGCACTAGCAGATTAGAATTAAAAGTGAATTTGGTACTGGAATGCCGTACTAACGACAGGAACATTGGCCATCTTGGTGTATTTAGTGGTGCGTCAACTGGCTAAAAACCAAAGTTACAAACTGCTTAAAAACGCATAAAAAAAGCTCTGACAGTACCAGAGCTTTTTGATTCTCATGCTTATTCGCAAGGTAAATTACGCGTTGTCTTCACCATTTTCAGTGCTTGGCGCACTTTCGACATTTGGCTTAATGATACGCGCGTTGTGAACGATTTCTTTTGCATCAGCTGTTAGGCCATTGTTGCCGTTAAGTAAATCGTTAAGCGTACCGCTGTCAGCATCGACTAAGCCGAGTTCGCGCAGCATAGCGTCAACTACAGGTGCATTTGCGCGGTAGTTAAGTGCAGCGCTAGTCACTTGCTCGGCAATACTGCCTTGACCTGTGCTGATCGCGCCACCTTCACCGGCAACACCATTGCTACCATAACCTTGCAAAATTTTAATGCCTTCAATGTTTTCCAACGGTTTAACTGCATTAGCAACAATTTCAGGCAGTACTTGTAAGATAGCTAACGACTTCTGAAGTTCAATTTGCTCAATTTTCAGTGAGTTCTCAGCTTCATACATCGCTTGTTTACCAGCAGCTTCAACGGCAAATACTTTTTCATCCGCTTCAGCTTTAAGCTTCTTCGCATTGGCTGATGCTTTGGCTTCAGTAAGAATTGCTTCAGCAGCGTCCATTGCGGCATCTTTCTTCGCTTGTGCTTCAACAGTGATACTTACTGCATCACGCTCAGCTTCTTTAGTTGCATCGATAACTTCGATTTCTTTACGACGATTTGCGTCAGCAACCAATCGAGCAGTGGTAACCGCTTCTTCTTTCTCAACTTTGTTTTTCTCAGCTTCAGCAGCTTTAGCTCGTGCAGCTGACTCTTCTTCAGATTTTACAGCAACAGCGATTTGCTTAACCTGCTCAGCAACTTCAACTTCTTGTTGTTGCTTAATTCGAGCTTGTTCAAGTGCCTGTTGCTTAGTGATCTGCTGAGTTTCAATTTCACGCGCTTTTTCAATTTCAGCCGCTTCTACAGCACGGTTCTTAGCGATTTCAGCTTCGCGCTCTTCACGCTCTTTCTGTTCACGCTGTTTAGCAATTTCAGCTTTTTGCTCTTGGCGTTTAAAGGCTAAGACTTGCTCTTGCATCAAACGCGCTTCTTCTTCGTCACGTTTAACCTCAAGCGACTGCTTTTCCGCTTCAAGATTGCGTTGTTCTATCTTGATCCGGTTTTCTTGCTGAATGTCATTTGTCTCTTTGCGTTTCTCTTCAATGATCTTCGCTAAGCGAGCGCGACCTTCAGCGTCAAATGCGTTGTTTTCGTTAAAAAAGTCTAAATCTGTTTGGTCGAATCCGGTCAAACTCACTGATTCGAGTTCCAGACCGTTCTTTTCCAAATCATTGGCTACGCTTTGTTGTACTTTTTGTACAAAGTCAGCGCGCTGCTCGTGCATTTCTGTCATTGTCATTTCAGCTGCAACAGCACGTAACACGTCAACGAACTTTGACTCCATCAGCTTTTTGACTTCTTCGGCGCGTGTAGTACGCGTACCCAACGTCTGTGCAGCCATTGAAATACCATTGGCATTAGGCGCCACACGCAGATAGAAGTCGGCTTTTACATCGACCCGCATACGATCTTTAGTGATCAACGCATCTTTTTGGATTTTCTCCACTTCAATGCGCAGGGTATTCATATTGACCGGAATGATTTCGTGAACAACTGGCAGGACGATAGCACCGCCGTCTTTAATGACTTTCTCGCCACCAAGGCCGGTTCTAACGAATGCCGTTTCTTTTGTTGCACGCTTATATAAACGCGCAAAGATAATACCAATGACCATGAAGGCGATAATTCCACCGCCAACAAGGATCAATGTCATAACGAAGTTATCTGGATTTACTGCTTCCATAATAGTTCCTTTTGCTTGATTACAAATAGCGCATGGCTAACCAGCTATGCGGTCCTTTCTTCACTAATACAACTTTGTCGTGTTGGTTAAATGATTCCTCTGCATCCATAGGTTCCACCATCAAGTAATGTGCTTGCTCCAATTGATCCATGCACTTAGCTTCAGCAGGGGAGCCTATCTTGGCAGTGCCTAATGTAATTTGTGCTACTCGCCCTTCAAACTCAAATTCGTGAGTGGCGCTGGATTCGTCCTTGGGTAATAGACGCGCCAGCGCTGAACCCAACCGTCCGGTAAAGACCAATCCGACCAACATCGCGACAGGTATCAAAATGATACTGCTGATCTCGAAGCTGAACACTTTTAATGCGGCATAGTTAATCGTGTACCCGGTCAGACTAAAGCAAGTAAGCAATAGCACAAACCAAATCATTAGCGGCAAGCGGTCTAGGCATAGCCAACTCAGGATTGAACTGAAACCACCATCAATATCGGCATCAGCATCAAGTTCTATTGGAGAGATGTCATCGACTAACCCCATTAGACTTAAGCCAAACACCATACCGAGTACTTCTATGGTAAAAAGAGCGATAACGATCCCCATGGATACGGCAAACCATAGGTTGTTATCAGAAAACAAGAATGCGTACATATTTAACTCCTTGTTAACGGCTGACCGACAGTTCCTATCGGTTATGTACTTATATCAGAATGGAATTAAAAAGTCCATCAATATCGCTTCTAACTATTGCGATAAATTCCTTTAAATTTAAGTAAATGAGCTCAAAATCTTTCAAATGTTGCTAAAATCGCCTAAAAACAGTGATTTGGCGTCATTCGCTGAATTGCATATTTTCTAGCGTCAGACTTTCGGATGTAGCGACTAACACACTGCCTTGTTCGTACCAATCACCTAAAACTATGCGAGTAGCAGGTTTGCCATTGGCTTCTAACTGGTGCACATCCGGCCGATGAGTGTGACCGTGGATCATGCGTTGCACCTGGTGTTTTTCCAAAGCTTCTACAACGGCCTGTGGCGTTACATCCATAATGTCGGCGGCCAGCAGCATTTTATTCGATTCGCTGTTTTTGCGCCCACGAGTGGCTAGATACCTACGTAGACTCAACGGCAGCGATTTCACTATAGTTTGCCACCACCAAGACCGTGATTTGCGCCGAAATTTCATATAAGCGACGTCGTCGGTACAGAGTTCATCACCATGCAACAACAGTGTGGGTGTGCCGTATAAATCAATGACTGTTTGTTCATCGAGGATGGTAAAACCGGCTTTGTCGGCATAGCGCTGACCAATAATAAAATCGCGATTGCCGTGAATAAAATAAACCGGTGTATGCTT
This sequence comes from Alteromonas sp., assembly GCA_964230255.1. Classification (GTDB taxonomy): domain Bacteria; phylum Pseudomonadota; class Gammaproteobacteria; order Enterobacterales; family Alteromonadaceae; genus Alteromonas_E. Next base: position 7,901 of record CAXRGW010000040.1, on the reverse strand, counting down.
AGCAACTTGTCTAAAGATAGTCGCAATGTGCTGATTGAACAGAGAATTATTGTCGTCTCCGTACCAGACTTCAAATAGATCACCGAGCACATACAGCGCCTCAGCGTGAGGCGCTTTGTCGCGCATAAAGGCTTCAAAGCATCTCGTTATGGCAGGGAACTCCTCGCCGAGGTGGAGATCCGAAATAAAGTAGGTAACTGACATAAAAACCTTTGCGAGAGGCACCTAGGCCTTTCGCTCAGAATAGGGCTCGGTTTAAGCGACCGATACTCTTTCAATGATGATTGGCACAGTCGGAACGTCAGCGTGCATACCGTGATTGCTAGTTTTAACGCCAGAAATTTTATCCAGTACATCTAAACCTTCAACCACTTCACCAAATACGCAGTAGCCCCAGCCACTTGGTGTAGGACTTTTAAAGTCTAAGAAGTCATTGTCAGCGGTATTGATAAAGAATTGCGAAGTAGCGCTGTGGGGGTCATTGGTGCGAGCCATAGCAATGGTGCCACGCTTGTTCGCTACGCCGTTGTCAGCCTCATTTTCGACTGGCGCGTTAGTATCTTTTTGCGTCATATCGGCTTCAAAACCACCGCCCTGGATCATGAAGTTAGGGATCACGCGGTGAAAGGTAGTTAAGTCGAAGAAACCGCTTTCGATATAAGCTAGAAAATTTTCCACAGTCTTAGGGGCTTTATCAGCGAAAAGCTCTAACTTGATATCACCCATAGTGGTTTGGATAGTGACCATTAAAATTGTCCTCAAATTCAAAGTAGGCGCAGTGTAACAGCAAACGTAGACCAGACCAATCGCGACTTGAATTGCTGTACTCTTGGCCTCAATTTGATAAACTGCGCGCCGAATTTTTTATTACAGTTGGTAAACCATGTTGCAATTATTTAATACCCTAACACGCCAAAAAGAGACCTTTACACCTCGTGTAGATAATAAGGTTGGCATTTACGTGTGTGGTATTACGGTTTACGACCTCTGTCATATGGGCCATGCCCGCACTTACATTAGTTTTGATGTGTTGGTTCGTTACCTGCGTTCACGCGGTTATGACGTTACTTATGTGCGTAATATTACCGACGTTGATGACAAGATCATTAAGCGAGCTAATGAGAACAATGAAACACCGGATGAGTTGACCGAGCGCACTATTGCTCTGATGCACGAAGATTTTGCCTCGATTAACTTGCTTGAGCCCGATATTGAGCCGCGTGTTACAACGCATATGGCTGAGATAATTGCGGTGATCAAACGCTTAATTGACAAGGGCCATGCTTACGTAACCGAGTCAGGCGACGTGCTGTTTGAAGTGGGTACTTTCGCCGAGTACGGCCAGTTGAGTAAACAAGACTTAACACAGTTAAATGCTGGTGCCCGCGTTGACGTAGACGAGCAAAAACGTGACCCAATGGATTTTGCTTTGTGGAAAGCGGTTAAGCCAGGTGAGCCAAGCTGGTCTTCTCCATGGGGAGAAGGGCGTCCGGGCTGGCATATTGAATGTTCGGCCATGAATCACAAGCATTTGGGTGATCACTTCGATATTCACGGTGGCGGTTCAGATCTTATGTTCCCGCATCATGAAAATGAAATTGCTCAGTCGTGCTGTGCTTTTGATACCCCGTATGTAAATACCTGGATGCATGCCGGTATGGTGCAGGTTGATAATGAGAAGATGTCTAAGTCATTAGGTAACTTTTTTACCTTGCGGGATGTTTTAAAAGAGCATGACTCTGAAACTTTGCGCTTTTTCTTAATGTCAGCGCATTATCGTAGCCAGTTGAGTTATTCTGAAGACAATATCATACAAGCACGTGGTGGTTTAGAGCGTCTGTATACGGCCTTACGCGGTGTTACACCCAACACAGGCACAGCTGCTGACTTTCGTGGCTATCTAGCTAAGTTTAATGCGGCGATGGACGACGACTTAAACATGCCAGAAGCGATTGCTGTATTGTTTGAAGTTGCGAAAGACTTAAACAAAGCGAAAGCTGAAAATGGTGACAGTGCTGAATTAGCGCAAGTACTAGTTCACTTGGGTGGTATTCTAGGTGTTTTACAGCTTGAGCCTGAAGGATACCTGCAAGGTGGCAGCGACGACGACAATGCGGAAATTGAAGCTTTGATAAAGCAGCGCAATGATGCGCGCGCGAGCAAAGATTGGGCCGCCGCGGATGCTGCTCGTGATGCACTTAAGGCGCTTAATATTGAATTAGAGGACGGTCCACAAGGCACCACTTGGCGTCGGATTTAGTTTTCAATTTGTTTTTTGGCGGCGCGCGCTTCTTTTTGCGCTGCCAGCTCGACTTTCCAGCGTTTTTCACCAACGTGTTGTTTAACTAGTTCCAAGACTTCATTAACTATTTGTAAAACTTCTCTGTCGAGCGCTTGCTCTTCTTCGCTCTCATGAGTTAGACCATGTTTGATAAATTCTTCGATTTGCGACGGGGTCAGGTCGTTGAGTAGATTGATAATAGACTGGGTCACAATGTCGGTCACAGCGGCTTCTAATGTTCTTTCTATCGTACTACCAACCACCGGTACTATTTTCATTGCGTTGACATGATCATTACCACGTATTGCTTTGCCTACGCTGTTAAGTACATGCTCACGGATCACTTTGCCGTGCTCTGGGTCCATAATTGATGTGCCCAAGTGATTTAATGTTGATGCTGCCCATTCGGTAATGACAGGGCGACGCGGCATTAATACATCGTGTGTAATAGCGTCGATGAGTGGTGAGCCGGCGGCAATGTCTTTTTGCGCGTCTGACAGTACTTTCACGACAATCCTGTCACTGAGTTCTTCGACAAAGACATCATAGTAAAAAGCCAAGAAGCGGAACAGCGCTGTTTCGTTAAGGTCGATTATTTTAAATTTATGCAAGCGGTGCAAAATTGAAATGATGCGTAGAAAACGGAATATACGTGTCGCTGCAAGTGGGATACAGCCGACTAAGTCATACCAGTGAACAAAGGGGAAAAAGTACCACCGCAGGTATGTATTGCGCACAACTGCTGCTACCCAACGGACAACAAACTCGGTAAGGAAAATAGCAATAAAGCCCAACTCTACAAACAAAAAGTTATCGTGAACGGGTTGATAGGCAATCGTTAATGCAGGGAAAACGTCGTACAACCAAGCGAATATTGCTTCTGCGCCGTAGAGGGCGTCAAAGATCAACCAAAGAAGATTGAAAAACAAAACACCCAGCATGATCATATCGAGTAAAAGCCAAGGTGCCTCTTGGCTGGCTCTTAGGTTCTCTCGATTGATCTTTAACACAATAGTGGGCCTTAGCTTGCAACCTCGGTGACATCAACGATAACCGTTAATTTTTGTCCCGGCTGTAAGTATTTTTGATTAGCCAAACTATTCCACTGTTTGAGCTGAGAAACCCTAACTTTAAATTTCTGCGCAATCCGTGAAAGTGAGTCGCCGCGACGCACGGTATAGGTGACTTTACGCGTTACATGGGTCAAATGACGACTGTCACCGTCAAGCCAAATTACCAATTTTTGACCTGGCATGATCATGTCTTTGGGGGCCATGCCATTCCAACGTGCGATTTGAGAAGGGGAAACATCATAGTGGCGTGCCAGATCCCATAGAGTATCACCGCTGGTAACAGTGTGGGTAATTTGATGACCTTGGCGTTGACGACTCTGAATACTTTCGAGGCGCTGTTCATTTGATAACACATACTCATCAAGAGATCGCAACGCTACTGGTACAAGTAAGTGTTGTCCAGCGCGGATCATAGTGCCATTGATGCCGTTTACCTGCTTAATTACATCGACAGTGGTGTGGTACTGCTTAGCAATCTTCAACAAGCTGTCACCTGAGCGGATCTGATGACGTTCCCAGTTCAACCGCTGTGAGTCATCGGCTTGAGCCAGTGCTGTGGTGAAGGTAGTTTGCTTATCTACAGGCAATACCAATTGATGTGGACCATCAGGGTCGGTTGCCCAGCGATTGAAACCTGGATTTAGGGCAGAGAGCTCTTTTACTGTGAGGTCAGCAAAGCCGGCGGCAACAGCTAAATCAATTTGACTGTCTACATCTACAATTGCTATTGCAGGTGAGTTGTCAATGTTCGGCCAAACAAAATCGTATTGCTCGTAATTGCGCAGAATATCAGCTAACGCGAGTAACTTGGGGACATAGGCGCGAGTTTCTCGAGGTAGCTCTAACGACCAGAAGTCGGTTGGTTTGCCCGCTCGCTTGTTTTTGCGTATCGCATTTCGCACGCGACCTTCACCACTGTTATAGGCTGCAAGCGCGTGTAACCAGTTGCCATCGAAAAATTTGTGTAAATAGGTAAGGTAGTCAAGTGCGGCATCGGTCGAAGCAATCACGTCACGACGACCGTCATACCACCATGTTTGCTCAAGCCCAAAGCGCTTACCTGTACCCTCGATAAATTGCCACATACCAGCGGCACTGCCGTGGCTATACGCAAATGGATCAAAAGCACTTTCTACAATCGGTAGTAGTGCCAACTCCATGGGCATTTCGCGCTCTTCAATACGCTGTACAATGTGAAACAAAAAGGGGCGTGCACGCTTGGATACACGGCTCATATAGCTAGGGTGACGCAAATACCAGTTTCGTTGGGCGACTAAGCGAGGGTTATCACTAACTTCAAACGTGAATTGTTCGGCAGCATAAATCCATAAATTGGGTTCAATTTCGGGCTCCGCAGGCTCAGCAGATTCACTTAATCTGAATTCGACAACTTCAACAGGGTGGATTATCTCAACAACACCGTCGTTCTCAGAAATTGCTTCCGGTTGCACTTCGGCAACAGGCTCAACTGGCGCTGTGGTCATACAGCCGCTTAAAGTAAGAGATAAAACAATGCCAGCAGCGGCAATAACAGACTTCATATTAAGCGTACAACCTTCCGTAAAGTAAAGAGCGAAACAAAAATGCCAGTTTACTCTGTTTCGAGTCTGGGCACCAATGACTGCGTTAATAGATATCTTTCCAGCGTCTGACCGCGGTGAAAACTGCAAGTTCATCGACAAGCGCTTGGTTGGCGTTTTTTTCTGCAGTTTGTTTCACTTCGTCTGAACTAGCTCTGACAAAAGGGTTAACACGTTGTTGAATGCCAATTGAACTGGGCAAGGTCGGTAAATCATTGGCGCGTTGTTTTTTGGCCCATTGTGCATACTCTTGTAAGTCACCATTGTTAGGTTCTACATTAAGCGCAAAATCAATGTTGGCGAGTGTGTATTCATGCGTACACCACACTTGTGTATTACTTGGTAAGGTCATGATTTTATTAAGAGAGCCCTGCATTTGCGCTGGTGTTCCCTCAAACAACCTACCACAACCACAGCTAAATAATGTGTCGCCGCAAAGGACTCCTCCATGGCCAATGTATGCAATGTGATCAAGAGTGTGGCCAGGAACTTCTATCACACCGAATGCTAAGTCGAGCTCTGGTATGGTGATTGATTCACCCTCATAAAGGTGTTGGGTTATGCCACGAATTTTGGGGTTATTAGGGCCGAAAACCGGTATGTCAGGGTATTGCTCACACAATTTGGCAATACCTCCCGTGTGATCAGCGTGATGATGAGTGATTATAATCGCGCAAAGTGTTAGGCCTTGTTTCGCACAAAATTCGAGGATCGGTGTGGCGTCACCAGGGTCAACTACCGCGCAGCTAGAAGCGTTGTAAAAGGTCCAAATATAATTGTCTGTAAATGCAGGTACTGGCGTCAATTCGACATTTTCAGGAAGTTGGTGCTGGGGCATCAGGCTCATTCTCATTCGCGCAAATCTGTGCTGTACTATAAGACAAGGTTAACCAGGTAAGCAATGCTTTAGCAGGAGTTACGCGAGCGAATGAAGGCTGCATTTAAGCGAGAACATTCCGAGTACCCGCAATCATGGGCGGCATTGACCAGTGGCCTTGCATTGCAGCAGATTGTCGCGCAAGCTTGTACTCCGAGTTTACGGATGTGTTTCGGTTATCACTTTCTAAAATTAGGGAATTTAAGTGCAGAGATTAACTGTGACGAATGCACAATTAAACACAAAGTTGCGATAACCAGAAGTCAACAACCTTATTCTTCAATAGTGGCGAATGCGACCGATTTGCCACTCACTGAGAACAGCATCGACGCTGTTTTACTAGCTAACGAGTTAGATTTTAGTGCCGATCCACATCAAATTTTGCGAGAAGTTGATCGCATTATTACCCCCAACGGACATGTAATTATCACTGGCCTGAACCCCTTTAGCCTAGATGGCTTTTTGCATTTAATACCACTAAAGCGCCGTACTTTAATGGCCAAGGCCAGATACTTCAGACAGGGGCGGGTATGTGACTGGTTACAGCTGCTGGGGTTTGAGGTTATTGAACAACGCAAGATTGCCCACTTCTCGCTGTTTATTAATCGTAACAGCGTACCAATGCGTTGGCTTAATCGTTTTTGTCAGCACTATTTACCATGGACTGGAACGGCATATGTGATTGTAGCCCGAAAACGTGAAATTCCTCTATCCTTGGTTAAGCCATCATGGCGACTTAAGCCGAAATTCTCTGCCGTTGGTGCAAGCGTTAGAGTCGCTAAAGCAACAAAGGCATAAAATATTTTATCCGCTCTGTAGAAATTTGTTCGCATGTCGATACATTTAGAGTCTAAAAGAATCACAATTAATTTGGGTGAGTACACGTTAAATGTTTGCCAGAAAATCGAAAGCTGAAGATCTAGAGAAAATTAAATCCTTGGAGCAGCGCAATGCTGCTTTGGAAGCCAGTATTACAGATTTACAAAATCAACTAAATGCGGAATCAGAGCAAGCTGCACAGATTCAAAGTCAATACGAAGCCGCAAACCGACTGCTCTCCGCAGTTTCAAGAGCTGGTCATTCAGTAGCAAGTGTAAGAGATAAACTGGCGGTATCGTCCCAATCTCTTTATGATCATAAGTCTATGCTTAGGGATTCTGATGATGTGTTTGCTGGTTCATCAGAGGCACTGGAAGAAACGGTTTCTGGACTTAGCCAAATCGATGAGATTTCTTCAAAAGGTGTTCAACATGCTGGAGAGTTATCCGGTTTAGCCAGTAGCATCAGTAACTTTGTAGTAGTGATTAACTCGATTGCTGAACAAACCAACTTACTAGCGCTAAACGCCGCTATCGAGGCTGCTCGCGCTGGTGAGACGGGTCGAGGATTCGCTGTTGTTGCGGAAGAGGTCCGTAACTTGGCTATGCGTTCCTCTGAATCTACGCAAGAGATTAATAACTTGGTTGCGAAGATCGAAGAGGGTACACGCAATATTGAAACCAACATCAATGAAGTATCAGAGAAGTCTCGCGAGCTGGTCGGTAAAACGGGCGACGTAAGTGAGCGCGTCTCAAATATCCTTAGCCTGGCGCGCAACATGCGTGACACAATTGATTCATCAGCAACCGATGGTGCCTTATCAGCCTCGCAGCTAGAAGTGTTAACATTAAAGAGCAATGTATATGAAGCCTTGTCACAAGGACAAACTGTTAGTTTGCCAGGATTTAGTGAATCGCAGTTTGCTCATTTGGAAGAAAGCCTGGCTCTAGATATGCGAGGCATAGACACTTTGTATCGCCAATTTGTAGACGCTGCATCAGAAATGATGATTAAAGGTCAAGCTTGTGCCAATGGGTCTGGTTTTGACCGATTTGAAAATAGTGCGAATAAACTACTGACCAAGTTATCTGGTGTATAACTGATTGGTGAATAAAAAAAGCCCAGCATTTTGCTTAATGCCGATCAGTTAAGGAATTTATTTTTCTGATCGGTTGACCGATCCTCCGGTATTGAGAAAATCCGATGAGCATTAGCCATCGGATTTTTTAATGGAACTATCAGAAGCCCTCGCTCGCACATCAATCAATCGT
>CAXRGW010000039.1:0-11930 GCA_964230255.1 Alteromonas sp. | reverse complement strand
ATTGCCAACAGGCTCTACCGCAGTAGATTTCGCTTATGCAGTTCACTCGGATATTGGTAACACTTGTGTGGGTGTACGCGTTGAGCGCCGCAATTATTCACTGAGTAAACCGCTTGAGAATGGTCAAACGGTAGAAATCATCACCTCGCCACGGGCGAAACCCAATGCCAATTGGTTGAATTTTGTTGTCAGTGCTCGTGCGCGAACGCGCATTCGTCAGTACTTGCGCAAGCAGCAGTCACAAGAAGCGGTGAATATGGGTAATCGCTTATTACGTCACGCTTTGGGTGCGATTAAGTTGGATGACATTGCCTTGGCCGATAAAGACCGTGTTGTGGCAGAGACCAAACACGAGAACTTCGATGACTTACTCGTCGATATTGGTCTTGGCAATGAATTGTCGGCCATTGTTGCACGCCGACTCATTGGTGAAGGCAGCGAAATTCCAGAGAAAAAAGGTGATGTGGCGATCCGCGGCACCGAAGGCTTACTCGTACACTATTCTCAGTGCTGTTACCCAATCCCGGATGATGAGGTGGTTGCGGTCCTCAGCCCTGGACGCGGTATGGTTATCCACCAAATCGGTTGTACTAATATTCGCAAACTGGCCAAAGAAGAGCCTCAGCGCGTTTTGCCGATGCAGTGGGAATCGGATGCCAAAGGCGAGTTTAAAGCCTCGCTGCGTATCGAGTTATTCAATCACCAAGGCACACTAGCGACCTTAACTAATACGATTGCCGCGTGTGACTCAACCATTATCGGTTTACAAACCGAAGAAAAAGAGAGCAACATTTACTACATTGACCTGCAGCTAACCACCATCAACCGGGTGCATTTGGCGCGGGTTATGAAAAAAATTCGCACCATGCCAGAGGTGCAACGTGTCTCTCGGCACAGTCAAACCAAAACGCGCGGTTAACTGCGCCTCAGAATAAATACAGGAAACATTATGCCAAAAGCGATAATCAATACCGAGCGCGCTCCACAAGCTATTGGTACTTATAGCCAAGCGGTTAAAGCTGGCCATACGGTTTACTTGTCAGGTCAAATCCCGTTAGTACCAGAAACAATGGAAATGGTATCGGATGAATTTGCCGCACAAGCGCAGCAAGTATTTAAAAATGTGAGTGCTGTATGTGAAGCGGCGGGTGGTTCGACCCAAGATCTCGTCAAGGTGAATATCTTTCTAACCGACTTGAGCAACTTTGCCACAGTCAATGAGATCATGAGCCAGTATTTTGTTGAACCTTACCCTGCCCGCGCTGCTATTGGCGTCGCTGAATTGCCTAAAGGTGCACAAATTGAAATTGATGGTGTGATGGAACTGCCGGAGTAACTCCATGCAAATGACCGCTGAGCGCAATGCTCGGATCCGAACTTTGCTGAAGACACGTCAGGCTGATTTGACCGTATGCATGGAAGAAGTCAGTAAGCCACACAATATAGCGGCAATGGTGCGTACCTGTGACGCTGTGGGTATTCACGAAGTTAACGGCGTCTGGGATGGCCAGAAAATAGCGCGCAATGGCACGTCGATGGGCAGTAATGTGTGGGTAAAAACCCGCGCACATGACTCAATTGAGCAAGCGATCCAACACTTTAAATCGCGTGACATGCAGGTGCTGGTAACCAATCTTAGCCCCAAGGCTGTCGACTTCCGCGAGGTAGATTACACTAAGCCAACCGCAATTATCATGGGCCAGGAAAAAACCGGTGCTACCGCTGAAGCTATTGCCCTGGCTGACACTGACATCCTAGTCCCAATGGTTGGAATGGTACAGTCGCTTAATGTATCAGTTGCAGCAGCAGTAGTGCTTTACGAAGCCCAACGTCAGCGCGAATTAGCCGGTATGTATAAAACCTCTAACCTACCTGAAGAAGAGTTGCAACGGGTGTTATTCGAAGGTGGTTTCCCGCAATTACACGACATTTGTGTACGCAAAAATATTCCTTACCCCTATGTTAATGACTACGGTGAAATTGAAGCTGATGGTGAGTGGTGGCGTCAAGTTCAGTTGTCTGAAGATGCATTTGCGGCTGAAAACCGTTAAACCGACACAATTTGTGAGCAGTTGGCATTTTCTCAGTTAAAAAAATGAAAAAAGTGAAAGAAATTTGCTAACTCACAGGTCTTTTGCCCTGCCTAATAACCTAATTGAGAATTCCAATGCGCAAAATTTTTGCTTCACTATTACTGGCAGTCGCGTTTAGCCAAGCGGCATTTGCCCTTGACCGCACTGTTATTGCTGACTCTGCGGAAAATGTAACACCACTACTGAATGGTCAAACAGCACCTTCAACAACATTGAAAACTGCTGATGGCTCACCCGTCAGTCTTAAAGCCTTGACCATGCAAAAGCCCAGTATTGTATTGTTTTACCGCGGAGGTTGGTGTCCTTACTGCAATCGTCAATTGTCTGAGCTTAAAGCCATTGAGCAAGAGCTAGTTGATATGGGTTATCAAGTGCTGGCGATTTCTCCTGAATCACCGAGCCGTTTGCAAGAGCAGAAACTCGAGACTGAGTTCGCCGTTACGCTTTTATCTGATGAGTCACTTGAAACCATTCGTCAATTCGGTGTGGGCTTCTACGTACCTAACAAAACAAGCCAGTTGTACAAAGAGAAAATGAATATTGATTTGACCAAAGACGATAGTGCTCGTTCAGTACTACCGGCACCAGCTATCTTTATCGTTGATAAAGAAGGGTTGATTCAATTTAACTATGTGAATCCAAATTACACGGTGCGTCCATCGGCAGAGTTGCTATTAAACGTAGCGAAAGCGTTAAATTAATTGAGTGTTTGCACGCCTCGAAGGAGCGGCGCCTTTTTGGGTCTAATTGCAAAGCACAGCAGCACAGATTAATCTAGCTTAAGTGACGCCTCAGAGCGGTCAAAACAGATTGGAGTCAGGTTAACGTATGCGAATGCTTAAACAATCTATCCTCGCGGTTTTATTTACAATGCTCAGCGTGCATGTCTTTGCTGATCCTAAGGTTGCGGATACCGCTGATGACATTAGCCCACTGTTAATTGGTCAGTTTATACCGCAAGTCACGGTTAAAACTGAATTTGGTGGTGATATCGAACTCATGGCGCTGATTGAGAAGCGTCCTACGGTCATTATTTTTTATCGCGGTGGTTGGTGTCCTTATTGTTCAAGACAAATGGCGGGATTGGTAGAAGTCGAACAGCGCATCCTCGATTTAGGTTATCAAATACTTGCAATTTCACCTGATTCGCCAACGCGACTGACGGCGCAACGCTCATCTCAAGACTTTGAAATTACGCATTTGTCAGATATGTCTCTGGCCGCGACGGTTGGTTTTGGTTTGGCCTATTACGTTGATGACGATATGGTAGAAACCATACGTGGTCAGTTAGGCGCAGAGGTTGTTACCTTGGCCGGCGAGAGTAAAGTTGTCTTGCCTGTACCGGCTGCCTATATCATCGACACCACAGGCTTGGTAAAGTTTGCCTACGTTAATCCCAATTTCCAGCAACGAATAAACCCCAATTTGCTCTATCAGGCAGCGCGGTTGTCTCGTTGATATCGCAACAAGGATAAGCCAATCACTAGCATAACATTGGTTTCGCAAGGGGCCGAGATCACAACGCTGAAGGGCGTTGGTGCCAAAATGGCTGAGCGCCTTGAAAAAATCGGCATCCGCACGGTTCCCGATGCACTCTTTCACCTGCCTGCGCGCTATGAAGATCGCACTCGCATCTATCCCATCGCTGACTTACAACCGTTTCTACATGTGAGTGTTCAAGGCGAAGTAACGTCAAGTGCCGTGCAGTTTGGCCGTAAACGCATGCTAGTCACACGTATCAATGACGGCACGGGCTCACTCACACTGCGGTTTTTCCATTTCACCGCTGCGCAGAAAAATATGTTGGACAAAGGCCAACGCGTGCGCTGTTTTGGCGAGGTGCGTACAGGTAAGCACGGTCTGGAAATGATGCATCCGGAATTTAAACTGATCAGTGAGCAAGAAGGTGAGCTAACAGTTGAAGAGAGCTTAACGCCGGTGTACCCAACCACCGAAGGGGTTAAGCAAATCACATTGCGCAATATCACCGAGCAAGCGTTGGCAAGCTTGGACTCTGGCAGTCTCAGCGATTTATTGCCCGGTGGCATGTATCAGCAGCAAATCGGCTTGCATGAGGCATTGCGCATTGTACATCGCCCACCACCCGATATAGCCATTGAGCAATTGGAAAATGGTGAGCACCCTGCACAGCAGCGGCTGGTGCTGGAGGAGCTATTGGCGCATCATTTAAGCATGTTGAAGGTGCGTGCTCAAACCCAACAACTATCAGGCTTTGCCTTACCGCAAAATACGCAATTGGCCGAACGATTACTGCAAGCCTTACCCTTTTCACCTACGGGTGCACAACAGCGCGTGTTGGCCGAAATTCGCGACGATATTGCCAAGCCAATACCTATGATGCGATTGGTACAAGGCGATGTTGGGTCAGGTAAAACTTTGGTCGCGGCGCTAGCGGCGTTAAGTGCCGTAGAAGCCGGCTATCAAGCTGCCTTGATGGCTCCCACTGAATTACTTGCAGAACAACACGCCACCAATTTAAATGCGTGGTTTGAACCACTGGGTGTGCGCGTAGGCTGGCTGGCCGGTAAACTCAAAGGCAAGGCGCGTGAACAAACGCTCGCTGCTTTAGTGGCGGGTGAAATTGATTTATTGGTGGGCACGCACGCAATTTTCCAAGAAAGTGTTGAGTATGCCAATTTGGCTTTGGTGATTGTGGATGAGCAACATCGCTTTGGTGTGCATCAGCGCTTAGCACTGCGCGAAAAAGGCGAAGCCCAAGGACGTTATCCACACCAGTTGATCATGACAGCAACTCCAATCCCGCGGACTTTGGCGATGACCGCCTATGCCGATCTGGAAACATCCATAATTGATGAACTACCACCAGGTCGCACGCCTGTAACAACCGTGGTTATTCCTGACTCTCGTCGTACTGAGGTAGTCGACCGCGTACGCACCGCCTGCACAGAGCAAAATCGTCAGGCCTATTGGGTCTGTACCTTGATTGATGAGTCCGAAGTACTGCAATGCCAAGCGGCCGAAGATACCGCTATTGCGCTGACCACAACGTTGCCAGATTTAAAGGTTGGCTTAGTGCACGGGCGTTTAAAAGGGCCAGAAAAGCAAGCCATCATGGCGCAATTTAAAGCCGGTGAAATTGATTTACTCGTGGCAACCACCGTGATTGAAGTAGGCGTTGATGTGCCCAACGCCAGTTTAATGATCATTGAAAACCCAGAGCGTCTCGGCTTAGCACAATTGCACCAATTGCGCGGCCGGGTTGGGCGTGGTGCAGTCGAAAGTCACTGCGTATTGATGTACCAAAGCCCGTTGTCTAAAACAGCGACTAAGCGTTTAGGCGTATTACGCGAGTCTAACGATGGCTTTTATATTGCCCAGCAGGACTTGGAAATTCGCGGACCCGGTGAATTATTGGGTACGAAGCAAACCGGTATTGCCGATTTGAAAATCGCTGATTTGGTGCGCGATGCACATCTTATTCCGCAGGTACAAACCTTGGCGACTGACCTTTGGCAACGTTATCCGAGCCATGCACAGGCTATTATCAATCGCTGGTTAGGTTATCGGGAGCATTATGGCAACGCTTGATAATCATCAAACAAAAGCTATTCCAGTAGTAGATGAGCGGTCAGCAACCGAAAGCACTCAAGATCTGGCAGTCAAAATAAATGACTTGCTGCACGGGCAAGCCTGGCAGCAAGTCAATTCCATCGATGAAGGTGTTGGACTAGTACTCAGCGATAATGGTCTATCACTGCGCAACGCCGACACACCAAAAAATGGCGATGTACGTGTCGACTTTTTATCTTCGGCACTGGAATATCGTCGCTCCAAAGGGGGTGGCAAAAGCGAATTGCTGGTAAAGGCCATTGGTATCAAAGGCAGCCAAGACTATCGCGTTATCGACGCAACGGCGGGTCTGGGTACCGATAGCTTTGTGTTAGCAAGTAACGGTTGTACGGTAACAATGCTCGAACGCTCACCATTGGTCGCAGCCCTATTGGCTGATGCACTTGCGCGTTTACAGTCTAATGCGCCAGACCATGAATTATGTCAACGTTTGCACTTAAGTCGCGGTGACAGTGTAGCGCAGTTAAGCGATTGGGCCTGTGAATCTGAGTCTGACTTTCAGCGGCCAGAGGCGATATATCTGGACCCCATGTTTCCGCACCGCAAGAAATCAGCGTTGGTTAAAAAAGAAATGCAGGCCTTACAGCAGCTGCTCGGTGTTGACCCAGATGCCGACAATTTACTCGAACCGGCGTTAGCATTGGCGACCAAACGGGTCGTGGTTAAACGTCCAGCATCGGCACCTTTTTTAGCCGAGCGCAAACCGAATTTGTCGATGAGCAGTAAAAAGCATCGATTCGATATTTATTTTACTTAATTAAGGAGCACGACATGTTAGAAGTTGGATCTCGCTTACCTGAGAAAATCTTTAGTTTGTTACAAGATGGCGAAATGAAAAACCCAACAACGGCGGACTTATTCGCCGGTAAGAAAGTGGCGTTTTTCGCCGTACCAGGCGCGTTTACCCCCACCTGTTCAGCGGCTCATTTGCCAGGCTATGTCGCCTTGGCTGATCAGTTCCAAGCAAAAGGCGTTGATAGCATCATCTGTTTATCAGTAAACGATGCTTTCGTTATGGATTCTTGGGGCAAAGCACAAAATGCCGAGCACCTTGTTATGCTAGCTGACGGCAATGCTGGTTTCACGGCAGCAGCAGGCATGGACATGGACACCGATGCATTCGGTGGCGTGCGTTCAATTCGTTACAGCATGCTCGTTGACGACGGTGTAGTGACCGCATTGAACGTTGAAGCACCAGGCAAGTTTGAAGTCAGCGACGCAGAAACCTTGCTTAAAGCTCTCTAATTCGCGAGCTAAATGTTTGTTATACTACGCCCCAGTCTTGGGGCGTTTTTTTGCCCGCTACTTTTTGGGCAATAGCTAACGAATGAAAACAGATGTAATTGTCATTGGTGCCGGTGCGGCGGGCTTATTTTGTGCTGCGCAAGCAGGCTTTCGCGGTCGCAATGTGGTGGTGCTCGATCACGCCAAGCGTCTCGGTGGCAAAATTCTGATGTCAGGCGGCGGTCGGTGTAACTTCACTAATATGTACGCCAGCCCGGAAAATTTCTTATCGAATAACCCCCACTTTTGTAAGTCAGCACTGAGTCGTTATACCCAATGGGATTTTATTGCGCTGGTAAATCAATACGACATTGCCCATCACGAAAAAACACTCGGCCAGTTGTTTTGCGATGATTCGGCCAAGCAAATCGTTGATATGTTGCTCAGTGAATGCCAAAAGGCCAATGTCCGCGTTGTAAATCGTTGCCCGGTTGAGGGTATTGAAAAAACCGATAATGGTTTTGTAGTGAACACTGGAAACGGTCAGTATCACTGCGAGTCTTTGGTGGTTGCAACCGGTGGTTTAAGTATGCCGAAACTGGGCGCTACACCTTTCGGTTATAAAATTGCTGAGCAATTTGATATTCCGGTGACTCCAGTGCGTGCTGCGCTAGTACCCTTCACTTTGCACGAGGAAGATAAAGAGGTACTCAGCGAGCTTAGCGGCGTATCCATTGATGCAGCAGCGAGTTGCAACAATACCCAATTTAACGAAAGCCTATTGTTTACTCACCGTGGTTTAAGTGGTCCAGCCGTTTTGCAGATCTCAAGTTTTTGGGAGCCGGGCGACACTGTCAGTTTTGATATTACGCCCGCAGCAGACTTTACCGATAAGCTACTGGAGCTGTGCAATAACAACACCAACTCACTGTTATCGAATGTCCTCAATGAATGGTTTCCCAAGCGCTTTGTGCAAACTATTTTGGCTGTATTTGGTATCGACAATAAACCGTTAAAGCAATACAACGAGAAACAGTTAATTGTGATTTGTAATCGCTTTAATGATTGGCAAGTGAAGCCCAATGGCACTGAAGGTTACCGCACCGCAGAGGTGACCTTGGGTGGTGTGGATACTAATCACCTATCGTCTAAAACCATGGAAGCCAAGCAAGTCAACGGCCTTTACTTTATTGGGGAGGTTGTCGATGTAACCGGCTGGCTCGGTGGCTACAATTTCCAATGGGCATGGTCCAGCGGTTGGGTAGCTGGGCAGTATGTTTGATGTATTTTGCTATTAAAAAATGAGACGTTCTAATTATAAAAGAGACAATCAATTAAAATATGAGATGATTTTGTAGATTGCCTCTAATAGGGCGAAAGAAAGGTGTTATGGCTATTCTTTTATAAACTCTTTAGTTGTTCAATTGCCGTCAATTGTTTTAATGGCAATAGGCAATCCAATTTCATACGTCTCGTCTTCTCGAACACATTGGGCAACAAATTAAATGATATTTTTCTTATAGTTATGGGTCGATAAGGCGTTTTTTGCGATTTGGTTAATATCCGAACCGTAAACTGCACAAGATAAAAGTGGTAAGTCTCCTTTGTTATAAGCTATTAAATACGGGTTCCCTAATATCGTTAAAAGTCTATCAGACAATGGTTGCTCTGTTGACATTATAGATAGACTTGATAATCAATCATTATGGTGTGCGGTATTTAATGCCAGGGGTGACTGCGATATCGTCCGAATGTTGATGCAAAAATCACCAAATATTACGCAGAAAAATAAAGTCGGAAGAAGCCCATTCGATTTTGCAATACAAATTTCAGAAGAAGAGTTGGTTCAAATTTTAAAAGTTTAAAAACAATCCTGAAATATAAAAATGTGGGCTGAAGAAAACTATGCAGTCCTCATATAGGGACTTCTGTGTTGTTTGGTGATGTTAAGTCATAGGGGCGCACTAATTCGACTCGCAGCTATATCAACAATTGAGATTACCTTTGCAATCAACCGCAGAATACTGATTTAATGGTGACGGACTTAATAAGTATCTGGCGAAGGGATTCATGTTGCGATTTTCTTATCTTTTCATATTGTTGGCGCTGGTAGCGTGCCAGTCACCTGAGCCGACAGAAAAACCACCGGAAGTTGTTACCGACCAATCAATCAGCGACCATAAGCTGTGGCAAAGCGCAGCGTTGCGTACAGAACAGTCTAAAACTCCGCAAATCACAAGTGTAAAAAAATGGATTTATGAAGGTTATGGTGATATTGAGTTCAAGTTCTCGGTACCCATGCAACGAGTTTCAATTGATGCAATAGATATCGAAACATCGCCGGCTCTGCCGTGTATCTGGTATTGGACAGATGAGCGCCACCTAAACTGTGATATTTATGAGGGCACCGGTTTTCAGCCTGCGACGAAGTTTAGTGTTTCAATAAACAAGGGGTTGTATAGTCAGGATGGTGTCGAATTCCCGCCTTATCAGTACCAATTCGAAAGCCCGCGCCCCGTTATCGATTCTTATAGTGTTAAGTGGCTGTCGCCCACATCACCTGAGATAAAGGTAGAATTTAATTTACCGGTTAACCAAGCGTCTTTAATTGATAACTTGTTTCTTATCGACGAGAACGAACACACAATAGCGTTCCAGGTGCTACCTAACCCTGATGCTGATACCGCGACGTTATCTTTTGACCAAAACAAAAAATGGCTTTTAAAGCCTCTCGTTTCGCTCTCGCCTGATAGTAACTATCACCTTTACCAAGGCGAAGGTATAACCACTCCCTTAGGCACATTGACATCACGTCAGAAAAACATATCAAGAACAAACCGACCAATAAAAACCTTTGGTGACTTTAGGTATATTGGCCACGAGTGCAGAGATGATCAGCCATGTCCGCCAGAAAGAAGAGTTACTCTTAATTTCTCAGCGCCCGTGCATAGCGACGAGTTTGAAAGTTGTGCTGATTCATTAGCTGATGCTGGCGTGTTACTAATGCCGCGACGCTCATACTACAACTCTAATAAAAAAAGCATCGATTTATACACAAAGTTCCCGAGACACACCTTTAGATTAACCTGTTTAGAGTCGATTAGAGACGTATTCGGACGGCCTCTAGAGAACGTAGTTGAACTGACCTCGGGAGACTTCGAGGCAGCGCACTATTCGCCCTTTTACAGTCATGCAATAACGTCAGATGAGCCATTAACCCTTGTTCATCAATCAATTAATTATGATCAACTCACCGTCAGTATTGATGAGGTAGATTACGCGCCGGTTGACCCAGGTGAAGATTACGCAACCAAAGTTTTAATACCCAGCGGCGCTGCAAACACACTATCTGATACCAATCTTTTACCAGAGATATTGGTTGATGCGACAAGCCTAAAAGGGCGAGTTACTGTTGATGATGACTCTTGGCAAGACAGAGAGTTTTTCGTTCAGAAAACTAACTATAACGCCATTGTGCAGCGTTCCGCGAAAGAGTTGCTGGTGTTTATCAGTGATATACGCACAAACCAACCGGTTGCAGATACGGATTTTGATCTGGTAGTTATCATTGGCAGTTCGGAGGGCAGAAAGGAATCACAACCGATTAAGGCAAAGACTAATGAAGTTGGGGTGGCGGTTGTGCCCTATAATTTTCGTCGCTGGAAATCGTTTCAGCTCCTTTTTACCCTTGCAAATGGTGAACGATTTGCAGTGCAACATAGCCATAAACTTTATCCAGACATCTATACAGATGACAGCTATTACACCGCAGATGATGGCAGTACCGTTTTTGCGGGGATCACCAACAAGCCAATTTACCGACCTGGAGAGACGGTTAGATACGCGGGGTTTGTGCGGAAGATTCAGGGCGCTGAACGACTGATCACTCCATTGCCAGAAAACCCTGTCGTTTATGCTGATGGAAATGACATTGATTGCTGGAGAGCGGAGGGTTGCGACTCCTTCTATGTAAATTATGAAGTAAGTCAAAGTCAGTTTGGTGTTATCAGTGGTGAATTCACTCTACCAAGCTCAGTTGCCGATGGCCGCTATTGGATTAACTTAGACAACCTTGAGTCAGATTCTGAAGTATTAAATGAATTATCTTTCGACGTCGCAAACTATAAAGCACAAAAGCTAAAAGTAGCATTAACGTCGAATATCGAAGATGTTGTTACCGACCAGCAGTTGCCTCTAACTGTGGGGGCAGAATATTACTCCGGCGGACCATATGCCGGCGCCTTTGCCGAAATATCACTTTCAATGTCGGCTAAAAACTTCGGTCAAGAATTCAAAGACTATAAGTCATTTGTTTTCGAACCCAATAATGCAACGAATCGGTTTAATGAGCGCAATAGCTATTATTTTGATGCTGGCTTATTAGATGACGCAGGCCAAGCATCATTGACGATAGCTTTACCAATTTCAGATATTAACTATGGCTATGCTGATGTACTGGCTTCGGTAACAACAGATGAAGCCGAAAGTATCTACAGCCAAGTTGTGCAGGTACCATTTTCACGCAAACCCTATTACGTCGGACTCAATAAACTCGATAGGTGGTTAGATACCAATACACCGATAACATTAGATGCACGAGTGGTTACGCTACAAGGAATCGAGCAAGACGATGTTGAAGTTAAGTTTTACAGTCAAAAAGCGACCAGTTTCTGGCGTCCAATAAGGGATTACTGGGAGCGCATTAATAGTGATGAAGAGCAACATCCCTGGATCCAATTAGTCTGTAAGCCTTCAGCTGTTAACACAGTTGAACACCAAAACACATGCACCTTTGAACACGCTTTATCGGGCTATTATAAGTTGATTGCTGAGATTGAGTATCCCGATGGTAGTACTCAATGGTCGTCTTCAATTCACTACTTTACAGACCCAACTAGTCGAGATGAATCTGCGTTAGCTATCAGCGCCGAAAAAGATCATCTAGTGGTCGGTGAACAAGCCGAAATTCAGCTGCAGCAAGGCTTACAAGAGGCTTCTGCA
>CAXRGW010000038.1:0-4290 GCA_964230255.1 Alteromonas sp. | reverse complement strand
TCAGCAATAATTCGACCACGCGCGACGAAACTCAATTGTCATTGCTGGTCGAAGAAGACCCTATTGTTGAAGCACTAAGTGAACTTGACCCAGATGAATTAACCCCGCGCCAAGCACTCGCTGAGCTATACCGGTTAAAACAGCTAGCAAAGAAATAAATCTACCAGTGGGCGGCATCTTCCGATTGTGTATCTAAGGCTTTCAACGTATACTATTGCGCCGTCCAGCAGATAAAGTTTAACGTCGCTTAAATACTCATTTGCCGACAACAGCCAGTTCAATCTCATAGCCTTAGGTTTCGCATGACACATTATATTTTCGTCACGGGTGGTGTTGTATCATCGCTTGGAAAAGGCATTGCTGCTGCCTCATTAGCCGCAATTTTGGAAGCTCGTGGCCTTAACGTCACAATGTTGAAGCTAGATCCATATATCAACGTCGACCCCGGAACCATGAGTCCGATCCAACACGGTGAAGTGTTTGTCACCGATGATGGTGCAGAAACCGATTTAGACTTGGGCCATTACGAGCGTTTTATACGCACTCGAATGACCAAGCGCAACAACTTTACTACCGGCCGTGTTTATGAAGAAGTCATTAGGCGCGAGCGTCGCGGTGACTATCTCGGCGCAACTATTCAGGTTATCCCACACATCACGAACGAGATTAAACGTCGTGTGGTTATGGGTGCTGAAGGCAGTGATGTCGCCATTGTTGAAATTGGTGGCACAGTGGGTGATATCGAATCACAACCTTTCCTAGAAGCTATACGCCAACTCGGTACTGAAATTGGTCGCGAGCGCGCCATGTACATGCACTTAACACTGGTGCCGTATATGCCTGCATCTGGCGAGGTAAAAACCAAGCCAACCCAACACTCGGTAAAAGAATTGCGTTCTATTGGTATTCAGCCCGATATTTTAGTCTGTCGTTCGGTCAGCGCATTGCCTGCCAACGAGCGATCTAAAATTGCTTTGTTCACCAATGTAGTAGACAAAGCCGTGATCTCATTAAAAGACGTCGACAGTATTTATCGCATCCCCGCGGCATTAAAAGCGCAAGGTATGGATACACTTGTAGTTGAGCGCTTCGGTCTAGACTGCCCAGAGGCTGATCTAACCGAATGGGAACAAGTACTCTATGCCGAATCTAACCCAACCGCAGAAGTTACTGTAGGCATGGTTGGCAAATACGTTGAATTACCTGATGCGTACAAATCGGTTAATGAAGCACTTAAGCACGCTGGGTTAAAAAACCGGTTATCGGTCAATATCAAGTACATTGATTCTCAAGATGTTGAAAGTAAAGGTACACAGGTTCTTGCCGGTCTTGATGCCATTTTAGTACCCGGTGGCTTTGGCGAGCGCGGTATTGAAGGCAAGATAGCGGCGTCCCAGTACGCACGCGAAAACAAAGTGCCGTACCTTGGCATTTGTCTTGGTATGCAAGTGGCACTAATCGAATTCGCGCGCAACGTCGTGGGCATGGAAAACGCCAACAGCACGGAGTTTGACCCAGAGACGCCATTCCCGGTGGTTGGCTTGATCACCGAGTGGCTTGATGCCGCCGGCCAAAAAGAAATTCGCGATGGCAGCTCTGACCTCGGCGGCACCATGCGCCTTGGTAGCCAGCTTTGCCACTTGATCAAGGGCAGTAAAGTAGAACAGATGTATGGCAGTGAAGAAATCCACGAACGTCACCGTCATCGTTACGAAGTGAACAACAACTTGCGCGAGAAGATTGAGCAAGCAGGCTTGGTTGTCAGTGGTTTGTCCACCGACAAACAACTTGTAGAAGTTATCGAAATTCCCGATCATCCGTGGTTCGTCGCCGGTCAGTTCCACCCAGAGTTCACCTCAACACCGCGTGACGGACACCCATTATTTACCGGATTCATCGCAGCTGCGGGTGAATTCAACAAAAACATTAACTAGGAGAAACTCAGCATGACAACCATTAGTCGTATTATCGGGCGTGAAATTTTGGATTCACGCGGCAATCCAACGGTTGAAGCTGATGTCTATTTGAGCAGCGGCGCGATGGGTCGCGCAGCGGCACCATCCGGTGCATCAACAGGTTCTCGTGAAGCACTAGAATTACGTGACGGTGACAAGAGCCGTTACTTAGGCAAAGGTGTAACTAAAGCAGTTGGTGCTATCAATGACAAAATAGCCGCCGCGCTAACTGGTATGGATGCAGGCGATCAACGCGCGGTAGACAACGCAATGATCGAGCTGGACGGTACTGAAAACAAAGAAGTACTTGGTGCGAATGCGATTTTGGCAGTATCGCTTGCTGTTGCAAAAGCCCAAGCGAACGATTTAAACATCCCATTATTCGAGCATATTGCTGTGTTAAACGGCACTGCTGGCGAATACTCAATGCCGGTGCCAATGATGAATATCATCAATGGTGGTGAGCACGCCGATAACAATGTCGACATTCAGGAATTCATGGTTCAGCCAGTTGGCGCCAAATCATTTGCTGAAGCATTGCGCATGGGTGCTGAAATCTTTCACTCGTTGAAAAAAGTCCTCAACGGTAAGGGCTTGAACACTGCAGTGGGTGATGAAGGTGGTTTTGCGCCTAACCTTGCTTCAAACGAAGAAGCGCTTGCGGTTATTGTTGAAGCGGTTGAAAACGCCGGCTATGCAATGGATACCGACGTAACGCTAGCGCTGGACTGTGCTGCTTCTGAATTCTACAAAAAAGGCGTTTATGACTTATCTGGAGAGGGTAAAACCTTTGATTCAGAGGCCTTTGGTGATTACTTAGCCGACCTTTCTAAGCGTTACCCAATTGTGTCAATTGAAGACGGCTTAGACGAGAGCGACTGGGATGGCTGGAGCAGCTTAACCAAGAAGATTGGTGAGTCAGTACAGTTAGTGGGTGACGACTTATTCGTAACCAACACTAAGATCCTTAAGCGCGGTATCGATAATGGCGTTGGTAACAGCATCTTAATTAAGTTTAACCAGATTGGTTCATTGAGTGAAACGCTTGATGCGATCAAGATGGCTAAAGATGCAGGTTACACGGCTGTTATCTCGCACCGCAGTGGTGAAACTGAAGATGCGACTATCGCAGATCTTGCAGTGGGTACTGCCGCAGGTCAGATTAAGACTGGCTCACTGTGTCGTTCAGACCGCGTAGCAAAATATAATCAACTGCTTCGCATCGAAGAAATGTTGGCTGAAAAAGCGCCATATAAGGGTCGCAGCGAAATTAAAGGTCAATAATCCGCATTAAAACCTTGATGATAGCCTGCTACTCAGGCAGGCTATCATGATCCGGATTTAATACCGCATTTGCGGCCGCTAATGTCAGAACCAGAACAACCTCAATCCGATATTTTTGCTCAGATTAGTGAACAGCCATTGTTTGCCGATGTGTGCAATGCGTTGTACGAGCGAGAGTTAATGACACTAGCAGCGCAAGGGCCCGGCCAAGTATCGTTGATGCGCCGCCGTCTCGGTGGTCTGTCCCATCATGTAAAACGCGCTGCCGAATACTTGGTGGCTAATCCTACTCCGTTAGATGTTGATACCCACAACGGTAGTTGGCAATCCCGTCAGGGGCCCAAATGCCCTGCCAATGCAGTGGATGGCGAACAAAACCAGACTTGGTTTACCAGCAAAGCTACCATAGGTTTGCCCGTTTGTGTAAGCGTAACGAATTACGATCATCAACATCTTGAACTCGACTGTGTTGATCGCATCCAGACAGAAAACCAAACCTTACACCTTAACCGCTTCGGTTGGTTTACATTTGATGGAAGCTATGTTGATGACTCTGCTCATCAACAGTTGTTTGATGCCACTGAATTGCGATTAGTACTACCCAACAAGAAGACCATGACCGCAGCCTGTAGTGGCCATTGCTGGAATCACAAAGGCAAACTCGCACCTCGAACATTAACATTGCGCGAGCTATTACTCAGTACCCTCATAGACTGGAAGAGCTTTACCTATAGCGGTAAGCCGCAATTTATTTAGGCGCTACTAAATCACATAAACGTTTTGCACATATAACTATTCGTTATATTCAGCATTGTAAACAATGGTTGCCTAGACAGCGTTAACTTTGTACAGTGCTATACAAGCAAACACAGAACGTTATCAACCAACGTCATGCAAACGAATACCACTTTACTCCTACTCACTCTGATGGCAGCAAGACTGCACGGGTAGGTTGCAACTTTAACGCAAACTAAAAAAACCCGTGCACTGCACGGGTTTTTTTATGCACAAACGGAGGAACGGCAAGTCATGAGTCAGGTCAAAATTTTTG
>CAXRGW010000037.1:0-26466 GCA_964230255.1 Alteromonas sp. | reverse complement strand
CCACCACCAAATATACAAAGGGCGTAAATACGCCCTTTTTTGTTTTTCTCACCAAAATAGTATTTGGCACCGCAACTATAAATAGCCATCCTGAATCAGACTATACAACATGGTGCTGCGCGACTTGAACTGCTTGCCAGGATTGCTGAGGCGTTAAACACGCAGTTATCGCGAGAGCCCCTATACTTAGAAGAGCAAAGGATGTATCTTTCGATAAGCTTTGAGAACACCAGCGGAGCTTGGTGTCGAGCGTATTTTATTGCTGTCGACGGCACTGAAAAACAGCGTATAGCATATCAGTTGGATGATAATTGACAGTCAGTAATCGAAATTGATACCCCCTTTCCTGATGAAAGAATATAAGCCCCCGCATCAGGTGGAGAAGCAGAAATTGACACCTGGCTTGATGCTAAAATGGCATCAGACAGCTTATCTAAGGCGCAAGAGCAAAGCCGCATCAAAGGCTAAGCTAGGGCTTTTAGCCCTAGCCGCGATAGCCGAATAACTTACGCTCAATAATCTCTTCAACTACAGTTTCTGGTACCAATTTTTGCCAGTCTTTTGACGCAGTTGGGATTTGCTTTAATACTTCGCGTGAGTAAATGTTGAATAATCCAGGATCACTACACTCAATGCCCGAAATAAAGCCATTCTCGAGTAAGTGACGGTATAAAAAGCGCAGATTTTCGGGTACTTTTACTTCTTTAAAGGTAGTCGCCTGACCGTCTTCTGCACGCTCAGGGTAGACAAACAATTTGGTATTGTCTGGGAACAACTTTCCGAAACCTTCTAAAATTCCACCTTCTACACCGCGGTAGAAGGTTTCGTCGAAGATTTGTTTGACGTTGATCATACCTACCACAATGCCTATATGCATTTTAGTATATTGACGGAAATACGCGCGCAGTGAAAAGTAACGTGTGTAGTCGGAAACCATTACGTTATAGCCAAGCCTGTTGAGTAACTGTACCCGCTCAATCAAATCAGCTTCGGGAAAGTTTGCATCGTTCCCGTATGGGTCATTCAGTGATATTTCAGCTATGGCAATTGTGTTGGACTCATCCACTTCGGGTTGCGCAAAGAACGCTTTTTTGCCCTGCTCAATCATATCTTCATTGAGTTTGGTAACCGGTCTAAATGAGCCGCGAATAGTAATTACATTTTTCTTGTACAGCATCTCTGCAGGCACAGCTACGCTGCCATCTGGATTAAACATAATCGCACGGGTTTTCCAACTGCGGATCAGGTGGATATTTTTGGCGCGATTATCCAATTCTTCAAAATAAGGACCATGAAACTCAATCGAGTCAATTTCGATACGATTAGGTTTCATATTATCGGTTAGAGAATCAATAATTTTGCGTGGATCTTCAAAGTAATAGTAAGCGGCGTAGATCAAGTTCACACCCAAAATCCCAAGTGCTTGTTGTTGCGCCTCGGCATTATCGTCAAACATACGCACATGCACAATGATGTCTGACGGCTCAGCACCTGGGTACATTTGGACGCGTGCGCCACACCACGCATGACATTCGTTATTGCCTTTAAAGCTCTTAGCGGCAACCGTTGCTGCATAAGCAAAGAATCGCGATGACTTAGGCCGAACATCAGCAATACGCTCTAAAACCAAATCGTATTCTTGCTCCATCATTGCTCTGACGCGTGCACGACTTACATAGCGACGATCTTCTTGTACGCCGTATATCGCATCAGAGAACTTCATATCATAGGCAGACATGGTTTTAGCAATAGTACCTGCGGCGGCTCCGGCCAAAAAGAATTGACGTGCAACCTCTTGGCCCGCGCCTATCTCGACAATCGTGCCGTATTTCTTTTCGTCTAAATTGATGCGAAGGGCTTTGGCGTTAGTGGCTCTTGAGCTGACTTGTTTGTCCATGCTGGTTCTCACTTAATCGATTGATTTCGCGTCTATACATAGTATCGCAATGGTCGCGCTTAATTGCCAATAGTTAAGTCTCTAATTTATATAAAAATACTCGTTTTGCTCAGCTTTTAAGCGAGTTATTACAAAACCATATTGTTGTCACCGCGGTAAACAGTATTTATTCTGCTAAATGTTTGCTACTTATAGTAAAAATGAAAATGAGCCACTTGGTATCTGGCCATCAATAAGCACGGATTTTGACATATTGTTAAGGGCAAGTTTGGCTTCATGCACGTTAAAGAAACACATATTTCGACTTTCTGCAGGTCTGGTTTTGCTATGCACAATTGCAATATAATTTAGCGTTTTACTCAAACACGGTGCACGCGCTGAGGCTGACTTATGGTGCTATTAAGTCTCGATGGCACAGTTGAACAAGCAACACTTAACGATGTTAAACAGGTAGACCGCATTGTCTCAGAAGATTTAATCAGCGAAACACTACAAATTGGTGGGGCTGCGTCGGTAGTGCTGATTAACAAATAAATGTCTTGCGTTTGAAATGACTGAAAGTGACTTAGTCGCCGATCACGAACTTGCCATTTACGATTTCAGTACAGGCTACTCATCGATGGCATACCTTAAAAATCTACCGGTTACTGACTTGAAAATAGATAAAAGCTTTGTGTTAAACCTTGCTAACAATGAAGATGACCAACAAATTGTGCAGACTATCATTGGTTTGGCACACAGTTTTGGTCTACATGTCATTGCTGAAGGTGCAGCAGACAAAGGAACGTTCGAGCTACTTAAGAAGTGGCACTGCGAATACGCGCAAGGTTATTTCATTAGTCGCCCTGCGCCTTTAAACGAGTTGGTAACCTGGCTTGAAAAGAATCACCTAGAAAATTAACAAAGCCAATAATAAAATTTTTTCACTTTTTTTACTGATATGTCCTCATTGGTAATCGTTGCCCGTCATACTAATGCATACAGAATGCACAACACTTCACAGAGGAAATGACAATGCAAGAACATATGTTAATTTATCAAGGTGGCGATCCTGACGCACATGACAATATGAGTGGCGAAGACTTTCAAAATGTAATGCAGCAATGGGAAGATTGGATGGGCGCACTGGCCGAGAAAGGTCAGTTAGTTTCAGGTGGTAACCCCCTGCACTATGCAGGTAAACGCATTAACGGCGACCACCTCGTTACTGACATCGCGGCTTCAGAGTTTAATGAGTTGGTCAGTGGGTACTCGATAGTTGCTGCTAACAACATTGACGAGGCCGTTGAAATAGCGCTGCGTTGTCCAATTTTTAACTACCCGAAAATCAAAGTTGAAGTTCGCGAAATCATGCAATTGGAAGGCGAACAATAAAACTTTCGGTGGCTAACATTCACCTTTGTGTTAGCCGTCGAGCAACTTTTCTAATTGTTTATTCAGACCGGCAAGCGCCCTATCAGTTAAGCCAGCCGCCACTGCTTTTGCGCAGTAATCTCTGGCCTTATCAGCGTCTTTACTCAACGCATAAATAAATGACCGGGTAGCCAATACTCTCGCTGCGACTGCCGGTGAATATTGGCTATCAACCTTATCAAGCAAGCTCAATCCAGACTTCACATCATTATTTTGAGCATAGGCAACAGCTAAATTAATCGCTACCGGTGGCGTTGGTTCAAGCTGATACCACTTCACGTAACAATCAACAATCGTCGACCACTGCGTCACAGCATATGATTTAGCTCGACCGTGTTCATACATAATAAGCGCTTCGAGCACAAAACGTTGACAGGCACCGGTTTGTTGCATATCGAGCGCCTGCTCCAGTAGAAGCGAAGCATCTATGAATAGCCCAGTATGCCATTTTCCTCGTACCTGCTCATCGATGGATATCAACACACCCTGCTCATCAAAGCGCGCTTGCCAGCGGGCCAAATGAAATTGAATGATTGCCATTAAGGCGTAACTACCAGAGGATGCGATCTCGCTATGTTGTAATATTAGCTTAACGTAGCCCCTAACCGTTGTAGTAATTAACTCACGTGTGGCGAGATCAGGCCCCTCTTGATTGACGGCCTCATTAAACATTAAGTACAAGGCCAAATGAACATGTTGCAGAGCATTGGGTAACTGTGACTCATGGGGAATTACAAAATCTGTAGCCTGAATCGCTTTTTTTGCCCTCACCAAGCGCTTTTTAACTGTTTCTAGTGGCAATAATAACGCTCGACTAACGGCATTTGCATCTAACCCGCATAAGGTTTTAAGTACCAAGGGCAAGCGGCTTTGCTGTGGCATATCCGTACTGCTTAGCCAAAACAGTAGACGTAGCTCATCATTGACAAACAGCTGACTATCAAAGGCTTTTTCAACAGTACTTGCGACTGTCCATTCGCTAGTTAGTGGCTCAGTCAAGCTATCCGCATATTTTTGCCTTACTTTTTGAGCACGCAACGCATCCAGTGCTGTGCGTTTAGCGACAGTTATTAACCACGCCGAGGGCTCGTCTGGTAAGCCTGACGCCTGCCAATGACTAAATGCTTTTAACCAAACATCCTGAATGATGTCCTCGGCGAGCTCATAATGCTGGGTCCCTAGCAAGCGCACCAATACACCCAGCAGCTTCCCACGGTTAGCAACTAAACTTTGCTCAATGACTTGTATTCTTGACGGTTGGCTCATTGGAAAATTTCACCCGTAAATATGCGTTTAGACTAGCGCTGTATTCTAGAAAACGACAGTTCTAAATTTGCTTAACTCCGCTTGCCAATTGTCACCTTGCCGATGCCTTGCTACAGTCGTCCAATAAAGGCGTTAACGTGCATGGTAACTCGATCTACAAACCGGTATCATGGGTTTGGATCCACGAACTTAAACAACTTCAGTTTGGAATTTTATGGCTGCAAACAACAATGATGACTTTCCGCAAATCAAACTAGATGAAGAAGATCGACGCGGTCATCAACAAAAAGCTGTGCCGGCGAAAGGCAAAGCGACTGCAAGTACTACATCCAGTGGCGCCAATAGTGGCTCAGGTGGTAACAGTTTAGCAACTTTCGCCCTTATATTGGCGTTGGGTGCAGGCGGTGCAGCGGTTTACTTGTATATGCAATTACAAACACAATTGTCTGTGGCACAAAGTGCCGAGGCACGTATTGCCGATTTAGAGAATCGCTTATCCGCTACCGGTGAAGACCTGGGTGAATCTACTGTTGCACTGCAAGTCAAAGTCTCAGAATTGTCTAATCGCACTGAGGAGCTTTGGGAGCAAATGGATAAATTGTGGGCATCGGCATGGCGACGCAACCAAAAAGAATTGGGCGATCTCACCACCAAAGTTGATGAGCAGGTTGCTAGTTTGCTTTCTACTACGGCAAACAATGCGTCTGCTGGTTCTACTAATAAGCAAAGTATCGATGACTTGTTGGTTCAAGTGGATAGCTTAGCCAGTGAAGTACTGTCGTTAAACGTTCAGCTTGAGCGCGCTTCGGTGAGCTCTGGCAGTACACAGAGAGATCTCAAAGCGGCTACCGAAAAGCTTGCGCTATTGGAACAGCGTAACGCGGCTTTAATTACTCGACTCAATCAAATGGAAACCGAGGTGCGCAATCTTGCCACAAAAATCGCTAGCTCCGGCGTTTAGACTTTTAAAAGATACAAAAAAAGCGCCGAATGGCGCTTTTTTTTGACTTGGCAATCGATTAACGACGTAGGCCAAGACGCTTGATTAGGCTTGTGTAACGCTCAGCGTTTTTGCCTTTAAGGTAGTCTAGCATTTTACGACGCTGACTAACCATGCGTAACAAACCACGACGTGAATGGTGGTCTTTTTTGTTGCTCGCAAAGTGACCTTGAAGCTTGTTGATGTTGTGCGTTAACAATGCAACTTGTACTTCAGGTGAACCAGTGTCGCCTTCTTTAGTTGCATATTCAGCAATGATTTCTGCTGTTTGTTCTTTAGTGAGCATAGGATTCTCCTAATGAGTTTAAATACCGGAATGACCAATCACTAATTCAGCCATTCCAAAAGAGCGCGTATTATAGCGATGCCGCCGCTTAACGCAAGTAAAGTTGGTAGTAAATAACAATTTAGTTAAACACTACTAAACGTTTCGGTCGCACAAAGGTATAGCGGTCAAATAATTGCGGCGATTGATCGCGCGCTTTTTCTATATGTTCACCGACACCGATAAAGCGCTTTTCGCCCTCTTCACTGTATTGATAAATCCGCACAAACTGACCGAGCTCTGTATCGATAGAACAAGGGACGCTTTGGCCGTGTAAAAACCTGTCGCCCAACGCAAAGTCTACGTCCATTGCCGGTAAGTCCATGGCCGCGGCTTCCATGGGTAAAAGCAGCTGATCTAGCGCGCTAAAATCACCCTCCTCGCTACTTTGCATAGCTTCAAGCTCAGACAGTGTATACATGGGCTCGGCACTGTATTGTGATACGGCTACTCGATGTAATTTAGACACGTATGCGCCACATCCAATTGCCTGGCCCATATCATCAACTAAGGTGCGGATGTACGTACCCTTAGAGCAATGCACGCGCATATGGGCGTTCTTGCCATCAAAGCCTAGTAGCTCCAAAGCAAAAATATTGATATCGCGCGCTGGACGGTCAACAGTCTGACCTTTTCGTGCGTACCAATACAACGGTTTACCGTTGTGTTTTAACGCTGAATACATCGAAGGTACTTGTTTACTGCGCCCTTTAAAGTCATCGACAAGCTGATTTAACTGAGCTTCACTTAAGTCAACGTCAGCTTCAGCTACTACTTCTCCGTCAGCATCTGATGTAGTTGTGCGAACACCGAACGTCGCAACGACTTCATAGGTTTTATCGGCGTCGAGTAAAAACTGGGAGAATTTGGTCGCTTCGCCTAAGCAGATCGGTAACATGCCCGTTGCGAGGGGATCTAACGCACCTGTATGGCCTGCCTTAGCGGCTTTGTACAAGCGCTTAACTCGTTGTAATGCGTCGTTAGAAGAAACCTCTAAACCTTTATTCAACATAAGCATGCCGTGTATGGCACGCCCTTTATTGCGTCGCCCCACTACTCTTGTTCGTCCGTATCGCTCGGCTCTTCACCGGCTCTACGTTTGTCATTAGCAATAGTCTGAGACACAAGATTTGAAATGCGGATCCCTTCTGTTAGCGATGCATCGCGGAAGAAGTGAATCGCCGGTACAGAACGCATACGTAGACGTTTTGCTAGTAACGAACGCACCATACCTTTTTGCTCTTGCAACTGCTTTAAGTTGGCTTCAACAACCTTTTCGTCGTTGTCGTAAAAGGTCACAAAAATTTTTGCGTGGGCCAAGTCACGCGATACTTCCACACCGGAAACCGTCACCATAATGAGTTCTGGAATGCGGTGCTTTACCTCATTTTGTAAAATGCTTGCCACTTCTTTGTGGACTTGTTGGCCGACCCGGTCAGTTCGAGAAAACTCGCGTGCCATGGTGTACTCCTAAATCTTTCTCAGAGCGCAAAACGGAGGCTGATGCCTCCGTTTAACGCTTATTTGGCAATTGAAATGCTAGATTTCGCGTTTAACTTCAACAACCTCGAAGACCTCAATTTGGTCACCGACTTTTACATCATTGTAGTTCTTAACGCCGATACCACATTCCATACCGTTGCGAACTTCTTGTACGTCATCTTTAAAGCGACGTAATGATTCAAGTTCACCTTCGTAAATTACAACATTGTCACGCAATACGCGGATTGGGTTGCTGCGTTTAACCGTACCTTCAGTAACCATACAACCTGCGATAGCGCCCAATTTCGGTGACTTAAACACATCACGCACTTCGGCAAGACCCATGATTTCTTGTTTGAATTCAGGGGCAAGCATACCACTCATTGCTTGTTTAACTTCGTCAATCAAGTTGTAGATTACGCTGTAGTAACGCAAATCAATTTCTTCGGCTTCGATAACACGACGTGCTGTAGCATCTGCACGAACGTTAAAGCCAACAATGATTGCACTAGAAGCGGCTGCCAAGCTAGCGTCCGTTTCTGTAATACCACCAACACCACTGCCAACGATGTTAACTTTAACTTCGCTAGTAGAAAGTTTGATAAGTGATTCAGAAATCGCTTCTACTGAGCCTTGAACGTCAGCTTTAAGTACCACGTTCAACTCACTCACATCACCTGCTTCCATGTTGGCAAACATGTTTTCAAGCTTCGCTTTCTGTTGCTTAGCAAGTTTCAACTCACGTTGTTTCGCATGGCGTTTAGCCGCTACTTCACGCGCTTTACGCTCATCTTGAACAACTAGTGCATCTTCACCCGCTATCGGTACGCCTGAAAGGCCTAGTACTTCAACCGGAGTCGACGGACCGGCAACCTTAACTTCTTTACCGTTCTCATCGCGCATGGCTCGAACACGGCCGTACTCTTCGCCACATAATAAAATGTCGCCAGTACGCAATTCGCCTTGCTGCACCAATACTGATGCAACTGGACCGCGGCCCTTATCAAGACGAGACTCGATCACGATACCGCGACCAGCGCCTTTGCTAACTGCTTGAAGGTCTAGTAACTCTGCTTGCAGGCTGATGGCATCAAGTAACTCGTCGATACCCATACCTGTTTTCGCCGAAACGTTAACGAATTGGTGCTCACCGCCCCACTCTTCAGAAATAACCTCTAATTGTGAAAGCTCGGTTTTAACGCGATCTGGATCAGCAGCTTCCTTGTCCATCTTGTTAACCGCAACAATCAATGGAACACCCGCAGCACGCGAGTGCTGAACTGCTTCTTTAGTTTGTGGCATAACACCGTCATCGGCTGCAACTACAAGTACTACAATGTCCGTTGCAGTTGCACCACGAGCACGCATTGCAGTAAACGCGGCGTGTCCTGGTGTATCTAAGAATGCGATACGACCCTTGTCAGTTTCTACGCTATATGCACCAATGTGCTGGGTAATACCGCCAGCTTCGCCGTCTGCGACTTTAGCGCGACGAATGTGGTCAAGCAGTGACGTTTTGCCGTGGTCTACGTGACCCATAATTGTAACAACCGGTGCACGAGTAGTTTTTTCACCCACATTAGAATCTGCAATCAATTCTTCTTCTAGGGCGTTGTCATTAACCAACTCATACTTGTGACCCATTTCTTCAATTACAAGCACCGCTGTATCTTGATCAAGCACTTGGTTGATAGTCGCCATCTCGCCCATTTTCATCATGGTCTTGATAACTTCGTTAGCTTTAACTGCCAAACGGCTCGCCAATTCACCGACTGTGATGGTTTCACCCAGTTTAACAATACGCTCTACCGGTTGTGCGGGCTTGTTAAAGCTGTGCTTCAAATCTTCACCGGCGTTCTTACGCGACTTCTTACGACGGCGTGAAGAACGCTCAACTTGCATGTCTTCTTCGTCTTCTGCTTCTTGCGCGTAGCGGTTAGAGTGCAAGTGAACTTCTTCAGCTTCTTCGCGTTTACGACGCTCTTCTTCTTCCTTCCAGCGACGCTCATTCTCTTCCGCTAGTTTACGCGCTTCATCAGCAGCACGCTTGGCATCTTCTTCAAGTTTGCGTTGCGCTTCTTCTTCCTGCTGCTTCTTAAGACGCTCTTCTTCCTTACGCGCGGCTTCTTGCTCAGCTTTTTCTTCCGGAGAAAGTGCAGATTCTGCCGCTTTGCGTTCTTCTGCTTCCTTTTTCGCTTTCTCAGCTCGCACTGCACGCTCAGCTTCTTGAGCTTTGCGTGCTTCCTCGACTTTACGAGCTTTCTCTTCAGCTGCTTTTCGAGCAGCTTCTGCAGCTTCTTGCTCAGCCTTCAAGCGTGCTTCAGCTTCTTCTGCTTTGCGACGCGCATCTTCTTCAGCTAGACGTTGCTCTTCAACTTCAGTGCGTTTTACGTAGGTACGCTTTTTACGCACTTCAACTTTAACCGCCTTGGATTTACCAATGCTTAACGTGCTCGTTGTTTTACGTTGCAACGTCATTCGCTTTGGTGCTTCAGAGCCAGTGCCGCCGTGTTGCTTACTCAAGAAATCTAATAACTGACGTTTTTCGTCTTCAGTTACGCTATCAGACTCGCTTTTTGCAATACCCGCGTCTTTGAACTGCGTTAACAAACGGTCAACCGTTGTGCCAATATCACTGGCGAGTTTTTCAATGGATACTTCTGCCATTACTGGAATTTCCTCTCGTTGACCTTATTCTTCTTCACTAAACCAAACGATATTACGTGCCGCCATGATCAACTCACCGGCTTTCTCTTCGTCTAATTCTTCAATATCGCTGATTTCGTCTGTACCTTGCTCTGCCAATGCTTCAAGGTCTGTAATACCTCGGCTAGCTAATACGAATGCAACGTGACGCTCCATACCTTCAAGGTTAAGTAGCTCTTCTTTTGGCTCGCTACCTTCCAATGACTCCTCATTAGCTAGTGCTTGAGTGGTCAACGTTGCGCGAGCGCGATTACGCAATTCTTCAACGGTATCTTCGTCTAAGCCTTCAATCGCTAATAATTCGCCTACCGGAACATAAGCTACTTCTTCTAGCGTAGTGAAACCTTCGTCAACGAGTACAGTTGCAAAGTCTTCATCAATATCTAGACCAGCAGTAAATACTTCAAGAACTTTAGCATTCTCTTCAGCGTGTTTGTTGTTTAGGTCTTCAACTGTCATTACGTTGAGTTCCCAACCGGTCAACTGACTGGCTAAACGAACGTTTTGGCCGCTGCGACCGATTGCTTGGGCAAGGTTATCAGCTTCTACTGCGACATCCATATTGCCGTTGTCTTCATCGACAACAATTGATGCCACCTCTGCAGGTGCCATTGCGTTGATAACGAATTGAGCGGGATTCTCATCCCACAACACAATATCGACACGCTCGCCACCAAGCTCACCAGAAACCGCTTGTACACGTGAGCCACGCATACCAACACAAGCACCGACAGGGTCTAAGCGTTTGTCGTTGGTTTTTACTGCGATTTTAGCGCGCGAACCTGGATCACGTGCCGCAGATTTAATTTCTAGCGTTTCTTCAGCAATTTCCGGTACTTCTAAACGGAACAACTCAACCAACATATCTGAGTGAGTACGGCTGATAAATAATTGTGCACCACGCGCTTCAGGGCGAATAACGTACAGCAAGCCGCGTACGCGATCGCCTGGACGGAAAGTTTCACGCGGCAACATATCATCACGAAAAATAACACCTTCAGCATTGTTGCCTAGGTCAATAATTATATTGTCGCGATTTACTTTCTTCACGGTACCGGTAACGAGATCGCCAACACGGTCTTCGTATTCAGCAATCATTTGCGCACGCTCAGCTTCACGTACTTTTTGTACGATAACTTGCTTAGCCGTTTGCGTCGTGATGCGGTCAAACGCGATAGATTCAATTTGCTCTTCGACAAAATCACCTACTTGCACTTCTGGCTCATCAACCTGAGCAGCAGACAACGTGATTTCTGCGTAAGGGTTTTCTTGTGGCTGATCATCTGGTGTAACTAACCAACGACGGAAAGTGTCAAAATCACCAGTATCGCGATCAATTGATACACGAACTTCAATCTCGCCTTCATTTTTCTTTTTAGTGGCGCTCGCTAACGCGAATTCCAACGCTTCGAAAATCTTCTCACGAGGAACCATCTTTTCATTGGATACGGCTTCCGCCACTAATAAAATTTCTTTACTCATCTCTTGCCTCATTGACAATTACAGCTATTCAGTGCTGTTAATCAAACGTCGGAACTAGGTTCCCTTTTTCTATATTCGCAAACGCCAAATCGAACGTTTGACCATCAACTTCAACACTTACTACGCCATCTTCAACAGCCACAAGTGTCCCTTTAAAATTACGTCGATTATTCATTGGCATCGACAACCGGATATTCACTACCTCACCAATAATTGCAGCATAGTGTTGCTCTTTGAACAACGGGCGATCCATACCAGGTGATGAAACTTCTAAGTTGTACTCGGTGCTAATTGGGTCTTCAACATCAAGCACGGCACTCACCTGGTGACTAACTTCAGCACAGTCATCCACATTAATGCCGTTTTCGTGATCGATATACACTCGCATAATCGAGTGTTTTCCTGCACGCACAAATTCTACGCCAACAAGCTCAAAGCCTAATGCTTCGACGGGCGGGTTTAACATTGTTGTAAGCCGTTTTTCAAGTTGCGACAAACAAACCTCCAAATACGAAAAAAGGGCCTATAGCCCAACTGATGTGCACCTTGAAGTCAGAGTGCCGATACTGTGTTTGACCAATAAAAAACCCCGGACTAATGCGGGGCTCATATACTGGCTGGGATTACTGGCGTTCGCGCTAGCTTCCCAAAAATGAATCGGCATGTTGACCTGTCAACAAGTGCCTCGCGTGAAACGTTACTTTCCGAAGAGGGAGCCCGCGTCACTTAATGCGGCGTAGTATAACGGTTGTCAACCATACCTGCAAGCCTAATAAGGCCTGCATTGTACTGCAAAACGTTATTTCTCAGCGTCAGGATCACCGTGCTTGCGAACCAATAAAGTTTCAACTTTGGTTGAAATGTTTTGCAAATGGGCGAGCAACTCCGGCGACTCCTCGGCTACTTTGGCAACATGCGTATAGAACTCCGCTTGTTTCTGCTTAGTCAAGAAGTTCATATTGGCATTATCTTTCACAAAATTTTTGTTGGCCCCGAAACAAACTATTTGGGCCTGATAGGCGGTTTCATCGCGATAAAAGCGCACTAGGCATTCACGCTTGGCGATTTGCCTCCCAATGGGTTTTACCACGCGGCAATCAATCGCAAGCTGTGGCTCGGTATTAATTGAGTTAAAAACCTCGTATATGACGAATACTGTCCTTTCACGTATATAGCTTCCATATCTTGCGGCGCTGCCTCAGCTCGTTCATATGTGTTAACCTGAACTGCACCACTTCCCAAGACGATAGCAATAATGACAATGAATAATTTGGCTTTTTTTATCGCTGTTCTTTCGTGTTAATAAATTAAATGTAAAAACGTCAAAAAATAAAAAGCGGTTCGATACATACGAACATGGTGCTATTTTCGTGCAATTACAGCAAACTGACCAACGTGAGTTCAGTCTGGTCCTATGACGCTTTGATATTCACTTGTGCATTGGGCTGTAATCGTTCAGCACCGCGCACAATAACTTTATCACCCACGTTAATGCGGCCATTTAACACGACCCAGCCACCATCGGCAAAGCGCACATTAACCGCGACTTGTTCAGCTTGCCCATCAGCGTTTACCCGATACACAAAGATTTGTGATCCTCGAATAACCAATGCATCTCGAGGTACAGCCGGTTCTTGACTAGCGTGGGCTTTTGGCACCGCAACAGTTACAGCATCACCAACAATTAGACTGTCATTGCTGGCATCTACGCGCACCTCAATCATGCGTGAATTGGGGTCGCCAATGGGTACGACTTGGCGAATCGGTAAATTGAGCAGCTGACCACGATAATCAACCGCAATTTGCATATCTGCGGTAATAAACTGCTGATATTGAACGGGGGTGGGTAACACAATGTCTTTGGCCTCAGTATTAACTAACCGAACCAATGGATCCCCAACGCGAATAAACTCACCCATCTGTGCGTGTCGAGCAGCGAGCACGCCGTCAAAAGGCGCCTTTATTGCAGTATCTTGGAGTCTACGCTTAGCTTCATTTAGGTTTGCTTGAGCCAACACTATTTGCTGCTCTAGCATTTCCGTATTAGCCAACTCCCTTTGCAGCTGTGTCTTAGACGCATTATTCTGATTAGCCAGCACAGTAAAACGCTCCACTTCGGAACGACGGAAGACCAAATCAGCGCGTAAGCTCGCTAGTTCAGCTTCTGCACGTTGCACCTGCCAAGTCATGCGATCTCGATTGAGCTGGGCAATCACTTGACCTTTCTTGACCGCGGTACCGACTAATAAAACGTCTTCCAGTAATCCTTCAACTTCGGCAGAGAGCACGGCGTCTTGTAACGACACAACTTCGCCTTTTAACGCTATCGTTGGTGCCATTGAACGCATCGTTATTTCTACAACTTCAACCTCCGCCGGCGGCATTTGACGCGCCGACGTACTTGCCGACGTTAACAGAGCGATACTCGTTGCCAATATAGTAAGTAGCTTTTTCAACTGTTAAGTCCTCGAAGGTTGAAAAGAAAATTGCAGCAAACACGGTAACAATATCAACGTGAATATTGTCGACACCGACATTCCACCAACGATCGCTGCCGCCATACCGCGATAAATATCACTGCCATCACCCGGGAATAACAGCAGTGGCAACATACCAAACAGACTGGTTAGCGTGCTCATAAATATCGGCCGTAGCCGAATACTCAAAGCATTGCGGACCGCTTCTTCCACTGATAAACCGGCCTTTAAGCCATCACGTGTTTGCGATACCAACAAAATTGCATTGTTAACAACTAAGCCAAGTAGAATAATAAAACCGATCATTCCGAGTAGATCTAAGGGCTGCGGATTAAATACATCCAACAACCTCAAGGCTAAGACTCCTCCGACACAAGCTAGTGGTAAAGCAATACACACTTGCACTGCAGCCTTAATCGATTTAAACAAACCGGCCATAATCAACAATAACAACAAAAACGCCATGATAAAATTGAGGCTCAAGGTAGAAATTGCGCGCGCCAAATCTTCAGCACTACCACTGTATTTGATCTGAGCATCAGCGGGTAATTGCGCGCGTAATGCCGGTTCCACCTTAGTTTCTAACTCGTTAATCAAACCTTCTAACGACATGCCATCTGGCGGATTTACGCTAAGTGTATAGCCGCGTTTTCGATTGGCACGAGCAATTGCGCTCGGCACCAAAACGGTTTCCACGTCAACCAACTCAGCCAATGGCACAATACCACCTCGAGGTGTCATAACCGGTAAATCGGCAAAAGCTTCTGGTGTTTCAAAGCGTTCTGTCTTGAGATAGATATCGAGACGCTTTGCGCCATCAAAATACTCACCCATCCACATGCCCTGCCCAAGCTGGGAAATAACCACAGCTAAATCTTCACGACCCCAACCTACTTCTTTTAAGCGGCTATCATTAGGAATAAAGCGCAATTCAGTGGAATCTGAAAACGGATCCGGTTCCGGGTTTGCAGTCGCACCAGGGATTGACTGCATGATAATGCCCATACCTGCCATTGCCGCTTGTTTAACTGTATCTAAATCGGTGCTAGTCATTTCCAATCTGACACTATTAGAATCACTGAAGCCACCAAACAAACTGCGGCGCATCGAAAAACCAAACATGTCAGGAATGCCGCTGATAATATCCATTTGGATAGTTTGCTGCAGTTGATCTAAATCCGTACCGGGCTCGCCATTTAACGCCAACCAACCGCCAGAACCGCCAGGGAAAGACCAAAAGAAATAGTCGCGAACGGCAGGTTGTTTCTCACCATTGAGGTAGGGCGCTAAACGTTTGCCAATCACCTGCGCTATCTCGCGATCTGCGGTGGCTACATTGGTGCCAGGCGGGAAGAATAAAAAGCTATCCACAGTATCGCGCTTAACTGGTGGCAGATAGTTACTGTCTGGCCACAACGTAATAGTTAGCGTTATCGGAATAATAATTAAACTACCAATCCAAAACAGACGTTTCTGCTGTGAATTTGATAACTGCATAAGCCCATTAGCCAGGCTTTCCCAACGTTTAGGGTCTGAAGTAAGCGCCGAGGAATGTTTACCTGTAAGCAAATATCTAGCACCAGTTGGCAACAAAGTAACCGCCACCACTAATGAGACACTGATACCGATTGCGATCGTCAGGGCTAGATCGGCAAACATCTGACCCTCAGCATCCTCTAAAAACATTATCGGCACAAATATAGCGACTGTGGTTGCTGTAGACGCAAGCAACGCGCCCCACACTTGGGTGGCGCCTTTGTCACTGGCAACGGCGATATCTTCGCCTCGCTCTCGCAGGCGCACAATGTTTTCCAATACAACTATGGCAGCATCGAGCACCATTCCTGAGGCAAACGCCAAACCCGCAAGTGAAATAACGTTCAACGAACGGCCAGTTAAACCGAGAATGATAAAGGTCGCCAACAACGACACAGGAATGGCAACCGCTATTAATAGAGTTGCCCGCCATTTGCGCATGAACAGCCAAAGCACGGTAACCGCAAATAGCATACCCAACACCAAATTACTGCCGAGTAGTCCCATTGAGCGTTGAATGTATCGGCCCGGGTCGAACGAATACTGGGCTTTCAAGCCGCGCTCAGCAAATACCGTATCATTGAGTTCGGTCATCTTCTGTTTGACCCCTTCAAGCGCTTTGAGCACATTAGCATCGTTAGTTTTTGATACCGCTAGCCGAAACGCAGGATTGCCGTTTTGATAGATAAACCCACCTGCACGGCCAGGGCCTACTTCAATTCTGGCAATGTCGGCCAGGCGGATCTCGACGCCATTGCGCTCTTCTAAAATGAGTGCAGCGAGCTCATCAACATCATAACGCCCCTCAAAGCGAACGGTGTACTGCTTACGACCGACATCGACAAAACCGCTGGACATATCTTGCGAACGACCGATTAAGTGGGGTACTCGCGCAATATCAATACCCAATTCCGCCGCGCGGAAAATATCAAAAATGATTTGTAATTGTTCACCGTCGCCCCAGCTACCATCATCAAATTCAATTCGCGATACGCCATAGAGGGCTTGTAACTCAGGAAGGATATTGTCACGAATAAACTTACTGTTAGCGCGCTTTTGTGCCTCACTAACTGACGCGTCATTTTGAATAAAATAGTCAATCAATGTATCGTTTGCGTCCCCCCACTCGCCCATCATAATTTGCGGTCGTTGAGCGTTTGCTGGCAAAGGGCGCAATCGATTTAAGCGACTGATAACATCTATCAAAGCCCGAGTCATATCGGTTTCTAATGCAAATTCGAGCTGCATAAAACCAAAATCAGACATACTCCACGCCAACATATCGGTCATACCTGGAGTACCAACCAATACCTCTTCTATCGGCACGGTTAACTCTGATTCAATTTCGGCAGGTGATGCCCCCGGCCACGAACTAATGACCGTGACCACCGGCTTTTCGATATTCGGAAGTAATTGTGCAGGTATGCGAAGTAGTGAAATAACACCCAGCACAATGACCATCAAGGTAATAATGATGACGGCCGTTGGGTTATTGAGACTTTGGGTGGTTAATTTCACAAATATCCCTACTCCTTGTGTGATCTTATCCTGATCTTACACTATGACAACAGAATTACACATATGGGAATTGTGTCGTTTTGTTGCGACAACCATAGATTATCGCTAACTAAAAATGTGTTGGTTTGTGTAGTTAGGTCAGCGGAATAATTTGCAGATCTACACGACGATTTTGATGTCGACCATCCTCAGTATCATTGCTCGCTACAGGTTGTGTCTCACCGAAACCAATGGTTTGTAAACGCGCTTGGTACAAATTGGAAGAAACTAAATAAGCAGCGACACTATTCGTCCGCATCATTGACAGTTGTTGGTTATAGTCAGCGTCTCCCGTAGAGTCTGTGTGACCGGCAAGAGCACCTAAAACCGCACCAATAGCAGCGCCTTTTTGAGTGTTGTCTCCTGTCGACTGACAACCAACCATTGTTATTGATGCCATCAACACGCACGCACATATTTTGTGTGACTTTTTCATTTATTTCCTCTAAATCCATTCAACGAAAAGTGTAGAAACTGCATTGCAAGAAATCTTCCAATTGCAGTATCTACTGAACATAAAGGTTGAAAAAAGTTCTCAATAAGTTGTGCGGCTGTCTGTGGTCGACCACTGAAGTAGCCTTGATAAACATCACACTCAAATTCCTTGAGCTTGTTTAACCTCGATTGTTCTCCTAGCCCTTCAGCAAACACGGTGTATCCTTTTGTATGAGCCATCAAGACTGAAGTGAAAACAATAAAGGCAGTGTTGGTATCGGTTGAAACTTCTTGAACTAGAGAGCGAGTAAGCTCGATTTCAACCGCTGGTAACTTGTGTAAATAGGACAAGGATGAATACTCGGAAACAATATCATCGATTGAAATTTTAACCTTGGTTTTAGCTAATTGATTGAGCATCGCAATACCAATTGGGGGAACTTCCATGGCGTCTGAATCGGTTAACTCCAAATGAACTCGTTGAGCGTCAACATGCATACTGTTAATGATATCCGTTACTTCCTGAACAAAGTATTTGAACTGTAGCTCTGGGGCACAAATATTGATGGACAGATTGCCGCTAACACCAAATGCAGTAAAGGTTTTCAGATCCGCCAACGCATGCTTTATCGCCCACAATGTTAACTCGTGGATCAGTCCCGAGTTCTTTGCTAATGGAATAAACTTGCCCGGACATATGTCACCCAAACCAGCGTGATGCCAACAGACAGGTTGGATTGATTAGCTCCGATCAGAACCTTTTTAATCAAATGTGCTGGCACATCATCGTGCTGCCGATACAATGTGCAAGCCATCTATGCTAATGGGTTCAACCAAGTTAAATAAGGTCTGATAGTACTTTTTCTGATTCCTCTTCAAAAGCTTCCTGTTCTATTACGGGACAGAAAGTATCGCGAGCATATTAGGGCTTCTTGATGTACTGTCACTTGCAAATTTTTTCAATACCGCTTCAGCTCAAGACAACCCGACAGAGCGGACAATACCATCGAAATTAGATACTTTCGCTAACGCCACAATTAATTTTTTGTCTGGATCTTGCCTTATGTTTTTGCCTATCAGCAACTCCAAACAATTGGGGTTTAAACACCCCGTAACTGGAACGCGTGAAAACGCATCAGCGAGTTGCATTTGCGTTCCGCTGCGAGCCTTTTCAGTTCGAATACTAGCTTCTGGCGCTTTGATCTTACTTTCACGTTCTGTATCGCGTCGGTCGGCTAACGCCAATGCGATCATTAGAGCTTCAAGACCCGAGACGATTTGCAGTATATTCAGTAAAGAATGTATTTGGTAAGGAACCGGGTGTCCTGCCTGATGTGGCGAAAAACAACTAATATCCTTTGGTTGCTAACACATAATACAAGTAAAGCCGCTCGCGAAAGGTAACGAATACCGCGATATTAATCAG
This sequence comes from Alteromonas sp., assembly GCA_964230255.1. GTDB lineage: Bacteria > Pseudomonadota > Gammaproteobacteria > Enterobacterales > Alteromonadaceae > Alteromonas_E. The sequence goes on along the minus strand of CAXRGW010000037.1, from coordinate 7,464 downwards.
CACAATGACCAATATTGCCCCGCTATATAAAAAATGTACTTTTTGCGCAACAGCGGCAGTTTCAAAAAACGTTCACTCTTCCTATAACCTTAGGGGTATTAACATCTAGCCATCGACTGTGACACAAATAGATAGCTTAAGGCTATAATTGCAGGCCTAATAACTGACTGGGGTTGTTAATGTCTCGCTGATAGATTGGCAGTGTGTCGCCGGTTAGCAATGACGCTTGTTGCAGACTATCGCTAAGCGAATAAAAAGTGACACCGTCTAACAAGGTATAATCGATTTCAGCGACATCGTTCTTGGGTTGCGTACTGCTATTGACTAGCTCTAGGCGAATCCAATAAACGGCTTGGGTAAAACCCAAACTGGCAGAGGCTGAGGTTTACACATGCCATTTATTGTCGCTGAACTCTCAAATAGCCTGAATATCCAACTACTTATTTTGATCAACGAAGACCTCAAATTAAGGAGTGATTGGATACTGGCTATCTGCGCTAAAATGCGTGCTTGGCATCATAGCATGCGCAGACTCACTGATTAGCAGTAGTAGCATCCACAAAAAAGCGGTAATACAAGATTTTACGCTCAAGTCAAACTTCTCTATCGATAAGCAGCATGTGGAAACCCCATCAGTGCATATAAACTAACTAGGGGGCTGGGAGCAGTATTACTACTCCAAACATATTAATAGGCGAGTCAATCAATGCAAGCCATGCATTTAAATCACACAAAGGTCATTACTACTCGCCCAGCGCGAAACCGCTAACTGTTCCGCTTTGTTTGGCTCTCTATTGTTTTTTCCCTTTACTTGCACAATGCGCTTCAATTGATTGTTAACTTCAATAGTAACGGCGCGCTTCTGGTTGTGTTGTAGTGACCAAATTGAGCAATTACCGCGCTTTATTGCATTGCGATAACTGTACACACAATGGTTCATCGCAATACCTTCTTCAAGCAAACTCTCACTCGATAAAACTTCTTTCATTTGCCATTGCTGAGTCACAGTATAACCTCGCTTGGTGCTGGTTGATTCCTTCCAGTCTAGTGGTATCCAACCAGATTCCGGTAAATTTTGACCGCAGGCTTTTTTCCGCAAAGTTTCATTTCTTAGCCATTCACGCATTGCATTTAGTACATTTTTGCAGTTTTGCTTGCGTAGCATAAACTGTGGTTCTGCCGCGTTTCTAACACGCAAATACTCAATCAATTGCGGCAAGTCTTTGCTTGGCAAGTCACTTTGTTTGCAGCACCAATGCAAAACCTGTAACCAAAATTTCTCCATCGCCGGTTCTTGAATGGCTGCAACAGGTCGCAATTTGCTCCACTCGCGAAACAATGCATAACTGCCACCGGCGGTCATTACCTGCACATAGCGAATGGCTTCAATAAAGTTCAAAGACGCTGGCATCAGCATCAACTCGTGGCACTGCCGCCGCGTGAGTGGCACCGGTAATGAGCCTGACTCACACAACGCATAAACACTGGTGCCATAGGCAATGCGCGCGACTTGCTTCATCATATGCCGATTCGCCGTTGCCCAAAAAACGCTCCAGATAAACTCCGGCATTGGATAGGCTGCAAAAAGGTGTTCAGCTAAAGACACCAATAAGGCCCGATAGCCCTTAACTCGCGGCTGCCACGAATCAACATCGCGATAGGTTGCAAGTCTTGTCATGTGTTCGACCGCGGCAAGACTGTGTTGATCTTTGACTAACTTCGGCACTTTTTTAGCTATCGCACAGACCAAAACATTCGAATGGCTAAAGCTCATTGGTTTGCGCGCCAACTGCTGCACAACGACGTCTTCTTGGCGTTGCTTTTCCATCCGCACACTATTGCGAAAGCATTTGCGCTGTAAATCTAGACGTTCCGCCTGCTGTCGCAAGCGTACTCTTTCGGAATGTTTCATCACATTCACCCTATACTTCCATTTTGGCGTTAATTGACACTCAACTAACGCCCGATAGGGTGCTAGATGAGTGTCGTAACGCTCCTGTTATACAATTGATGATTATTCAATCTAATCAACCCTTTACATTTACGATTTGTCTTAATTGGTGAACTACGTTCACCAAATCGGTTTGCAGTGACATGACTTTGTCAATGGACTTGTACGCCGCCGGAATTTCATCCAACACGCCCTTGTCTTTACGACATTCAATACCCTGCGTTTGACGCTCCAAATCACTGACTCTGAAACGACTTTTAGCGACGGTACGTGACATTTTGCGTCCTGCTCCATGCGCGCAACTACAAAATGACTCGGTATTTCCCTTGCCGCGCACAATGTATGACTTCGCACCCATCGAGCCTGGAATAATGCCAAGCTCTCCATCACGCGCGCGAATGGCACCCTTTCGAGTTACCCATACATGGTTGCCATCATGCCATTCACGATCGACGAAATTGTGATGACAATTAATAGCCTCTTTAGTGACTCTAAAGCGTTTCAAGTGGTCAGCTAAGACCCGCAACACAGCATTCATCATATGCTCGCGATTTTGCATGGCATATTCCTGGGCCCAATCCACCGCTGCAACGTAATCGTCAAAGTGTTCCGTTCCTTCGCGTAAATACGACAACTCCTTGTCAGGCACATTTAATTGATGCACGCGCATGTCTTGTTTGGCCAAACGTATAAAGTACTGGCCAATCATGTTACCGATACCGCGGCTGCCCGAATGCAACATCACCCAAACATCATCATTTTCATCTAGACACAACTCGATAAAATGATTCCCTGAACCCAAGGTACCTAACTGATGTGCATACTTGCGCGCATTGCCGTGTTTAGCGATACCTGGATGTTTTTCCAAGATCACATCTAAGCGCCGTGCAATCGCATCTCCACCACGGATCTGTTCTTTGCGATGGAATCCACCAGCCCCAAGCGGCACGACGTCTTCTATCGCTGCGCGGATCCGCGCCAAATTGTCAGGCAAATCACTCGCCTTTAGGGATAAGCGCACAGCGTTCATACCACAGCCGATATCAACCCCAACCGCAGCTGGGATCACGGCATCAGTAGTAGCAATAACCGAACCAACGGTTGCGCCCTTACCCAAGTGGATATCCGGCATTCCCGCGACATGCTTATAAATAAATGGCAAACTTGCCACTCGTCGCATTTGCGATAAGGCTTCATGGTCCACTTCATCGGTCCATATTTTGACCGGCTTTTGTTGCTCTTTCGCTTGCAACAGCGTTACCACAGGCATGGTAATTCCTCTTTCATGCTCTACGTGCTATGCGTTTCCTATATAACGCACAAAGGATCGAGTTAAGTCTTCATTCGACTTGCGATTCACGGCTATTGCCGCAGCACAATCACTGAGCCTTGCCAGTTCGGCTTCGAGAAATGCACTGATCACAGGTATTGGCCTATCATAGTCAGTCTCAAAACCCGCCTTTTTGCGCACTAGCAACTCGGCGATTGCGTTCTTTAACTCGGTGCCTTCGACCGTTTTGTCCACCAGTGTTTCAAACAGTAATGGTGGGATACTGCCATGCGACTCTATCCAACGCATGCACAGTATTGGACGCAGCACGTAAAAGTATTTTTTAGTTTTGACCCATTCACTTTTGAGATATTCCCGAAAGTTACCCTTGGCCATGTGTAAGTAGTGATAAAAACCTGCCCTGGGCGAATAATACGCCGCTAGCAAAGGTGCAAATGTAGCCCTAAAACCTTCTACATCGCGGTATACAATATCACTACTAAACCACTCCAATAATGCCGGGTTTGACTTTGCCATTAACTTAACGGCTTTGCGCAAATCCCAACCATTGATGTCGAACTCATCCTCAATCGGCAATTCAATCACATCTCGTTTGGATTCAACGAACGGTGACAAGTACCATTCAGGCTCGCGCATTTACAAAAACCGTACATCGTAGTCTGAATCTCTCGAGGCAAAACCCCATGCCCGACTACCCGATTCGATCGCCATTAAAACGCGAACCTTGTACTTGCTCTCGATTGCGCTGAGTTCGGCATCAATGCGTGCCTTAACTGCATCATTCATTGTCCTCCCTCCTGTATTAATATTCCCTGAATATAAAATTGCCGCCATCCATGGCAGCATGAGTAACTCAACTCAATTTGACGGTCTGGGTTAACAATTGCTCCAGTCCGCCGTAAACATTTAAGTTGCCTACCCGCTCTGAGACTTTCTCGAGCGCCTCTAACTCTTTTAACCGCAACAATGTGGTGTTGCCTTCCATCATTTTGGCGGTGTTGTGCAAGCTTCTGGTTGCTGCAGTTTCTTCACGTCTTTTGATCACGTTAGCTTCGGCACTTTTTTGCGCTTCAACCACTTTGTTCAAAATCGCTTTGATCTCACCTGGTAAGATGATGTCTTTCACACCCACCCGGCTTAACCGCACACCCACTTGATGTAATTCATCACTCACTAGTGCACTTACTGTCTCATTGACGTACAACTTGTCGGCTAACAATTCATCCAACGTTTTGGTACCAACAGCTTCCCGTAGCGCTAACTGCACACTTTTGTAGATAAACACATTTAAGTCATCTACTTGCTGTGCTGCTAATACCGCATCTTCGACCATAATGGTTGCAGTCAAATTGATTCTGATTGATACACGATCTTTGGTCAGAATCTCTTGTCCTGCTACTTCTAGCGTTTGCTTACGCAAATCGAAGACTTTTACTTCCACATGCTGGCTAAGCTGCCAGAAACCGTAAACACCAGGCTGCAATACTTCTTGTAAAGCGCCGTCAACCATTAACAACCCAACGTGGTTGGCCATTACCCGTGCCTCTGCTACAGGCACTCTGCGCACCACTGCCGCGCTAGCGATTAACTTACTCGCAAGATTTAATCCACGGTTTTTGATATCCGTTAGCACCGCCGCATCTACAGTGAGCTGTTCATTTAAATTAATTCGCTCTAGATGCAACTCACCGGCTGCTTTCCACAGGAATAACTTATCTCCAGGCGCCACAACTCCACGCATTTGACCATCAACATAAAGCAAACCTGCTTCATTGTTAGCCAATTGCCAAAACTGAATATGCTTTTGCAATTCAGCGTTTTCACGTACTAAGCGCTGGGCATTAGCATCCGTGAAATACAAGCCTTTGGTATCAAACACTTGCCAAGTCAATGCACTGCTGACGTTTGCAAAGCGCTGCTTACCTGGCTCTAACACCGCTACAAATTGCTCATCGCGAAACATCAGCGCTAATTCGTTTTGTGTCACAACTACTGTTGTGAACACTAATCCTTGTTTGATTTGGGCCATCGTAGCCTCCTAATTTCCTCTTTCATTATGTGACGTCGGGGGTAGCCAACCTGAAAATTACTGGCGCTAATCAAGGTCAATACACTGCGCCGATTGTTTAACGTTGCATCCTTGCAACTGGCAATGTGTATCAATGTTGACTAGGCGAGTCACTAACAGCGGTTAGTACAGCCCTCAGTCGGGTTTAAACAAATTTACCGTTTGTTCTTAACAGGGTTCGAACCTGTTGACTTAAGCTAAGTCTCATCCAGTTTTAACATTGGTTGTATGATGGGAATTGAACCCACGACCACGAAATCCAAAATTTCGAGCTCTACCTACCTGAGCTACATACAGCGTCCAGCGTGAAAGGCTGGTGACAGAACAACTGTCGGTGTTAGTTCGCGGTATACGATTGGTAATACCTAACGCACCTGTGTGCAGAACATACACATCAATAGCGACTAACGCCGACATCGTTATCAAGTGCGGTGCCAACTTTTTCAAAAACTCAGAAATAAAAACATATCTATATGTTTTTATTGAATTATTTATATTTTCAGCGTGAATCCACCCAAATTTAAATATCGAATAAATAGCCAACAAATTATCATTTGTGATAGTTTTGTATTTTTATTGATATTTATCTTCAGCGCTATGGCAAAAAGAAATGTAGTTATAAATATTCTTGGTGTGATCAAAGACGCCAAAGGCCGCGGACATAAGCGCTGGCAATCATGGCGTCCGACTATCAGTTTGGTATCTCATCCTGAGTTACCAATCGATCGTATGGAGATGCTCTATGAGCCTGAATATCTGCGCTTGGCCAAACGGGTGATGGACGATGTGCAACAAATTTCGCCGCACACCCAAGTCTCATTGGTTGAAACTGCATGGAGTGACCCTTGGGACTTTGCCGATGTGTACTCTTGGCTGTTGGCGTTTAGTCAGCATTACAACTTCGATACTGAAAATGAAAACTATTACTTGAATATCACAACAGGTACTCACGTTAATCAAATCTGTATGTTTTTGCTGAGCGAAGCACAATTGTTCCCTGCTCGATTGGTTCAGGTTTCTCCTGATTTTGATGCCTTGCCTGAAGACAAATCAAAAGGGATTTTACGCGTTATAGATTTAGATTTGTCCAAGTATGACGCACTCTCGCAGCGTTTTCAGCAACAAGCGCAAGCAGGGACTGAATTTCTCAAAGCGGGAATTCAAACCCGAGACTTGGCGTTTAACCAAATGATTGAAGAGATTGAGCAAGTCGCTATCTCATCAAGGGATACCATATTGCTACAGGGCCCGACCGGCGCCGGCAAGTCACAGTTAGCCCGCCGAATTTACGAGCTAAAAGCGACACGCAAAGAGACAACCGCCAGTTTCGTACCGGTAAACTGCGCTACCTTAGTTGGCGATGGTGCTATGTCTGCACTCTTTGGCCATATTAAAGGGGCATTTACGGGTGCTGTGAATTCACGCAATGGTTACCTTAAACAAGCAGATAAAGGGGTATTATTTTTAGATGAAATCGGCGAGTTGGGTCTTGATGAACAAGCTATGTTATTGCATGCAATCGAGTCAAAAGAGTTTTATCCAGTAGGCGCTGACAACTTGGTATACAGCGACTTTCAATTGATTGCTGGAACCAACAAAGATCTGCAGCAAGAAGTTAAAAACGGACGTTTTCGCGAAGATTTATTGGCGCGGATTGATATATGGTCGTGGCAATTGCCCTCGTTAAAACAACGCATGGATGACTTCGAAGTCAACCTTGAGTTCGAACTATATCAAAACGCTCGAGTGCTGGATAGGCAACTGCGCTTTAGCCTCGCGGCTAAAGAACGCTACCTAGATTTTGCCAAGAGTCCGAGAGCTACATGGTCTGCTAACTTTAGAGACTTAAATGCCAGCGTTACTCGTATGGCCACATTGAGTCCGTCAGGACGAATTGAACCCAATACGGTGGAACGAGAAATCGAGCGCTTGCATAATCGCTGGCAACAACAAGATCCCAGCGATGAAGTGATTTTAGAAACGTGGTTGAATGAGGAAGTTATCGACGAACTTGATTACTTTGACAAAATACAGCTGCAAAGTGTTATTCAAGCCTGCCAGCAATATTCTACTGCCGCTGAAGCAAGCCGTGCTTTGTTCGATAAAAGTAGATTGCGCAAACAAACGCAAAACGATTCACATCGATTGCGCATG
>CAXRGW010000036.1:0-40573 GCA_964230255.1 Alteromonas sp. | reverse complement strand
GGATGATATTTAAGTCATAGTAAGGGTCTGTTAATTGGCTTAAAGCTACCGCCTGACGCTGGTTTTTAGGCAATATGCACCATACTTTTTCTTGCTTACGCGGCAATAACTTTGTGTAAACCTCAGTATCAGTTACTTCTGAAATCCGGCCAATGTGTCCGGCTTCATCGTACCAATACATGTTTGGCTGAACTTCATCGTTGAACAAGCTTATTGGGAATGTATAAACCTCTCCTGAGACTTTGAAATCTTTATCTGATTCAATTCGATCAAAAAGATCACCTTCAAAAGCCTGTATTCCTGTATATAACAAATCTATATCTGCGATTTGATTATCAACGGATACATCTTCGGCCATAACACCAACAGTTCGAGCTTTTAGTCGCATATTAATGTCGCGGCTAACGATGGTAACGTCTTTATCTAACTCTTTCTGAAGATGTAGTGCATAGTTAATTATTCTGTTGTCAGCATCGCTACCAATCGTGTGCTTTAACTCCTTTGCCATATCTAACTGAGTGTCTATTCCAATAAATAGCTTGCCTCTTTTCGCTGTCTCGGTTGAAGGCAGAGGTATTCCCGCTTCCATTTCTTCGGCGCTATGTCCATTAATAATGTCTTCAAGCATACGAATACAAACACGAGCATCAGCACTTACCGATTTATTAGTTCTTTCTTTTAAATTATCTAATTCTTCTAGGACTGTTAGACAAATGTATACATCTTCACTGTAAGCGAGCAATGACTTTGGATCATGAACTAATGCCGATGTATCTAATACTCGCGGACTTCTGTTTTCATTTGGGTTCTTCATACTAGATTCCCTCATTTAATTCTTTTTCTTGATGATTCTGTTCACTTAAACATTCGTCATCACAATATTCATCAAACCCATCTTCACATGAGCTTTTGTCTGTTGCTTTCCTGAATCTTGCGATTCTTTCTTTTCTTTTTCTTTCTTCGTTCAAATACCAGTTAACTGAAAAGGTATCGAGTTGATTTCTATTTATTGTCATTTTAGATTTACCTTAGCTTTATTATTTTTGTTTGTGCCTTCTTGCAGGTTAAATCCGTTATTTATATTTATTGATTAATGGTTCTATTCTTTAAGTCACACTTAATGACATGTTAGAGAGATTAGATCTTAGCCTGTTATAAATACTCAATTTCTTCAGTAAGAATAAGGTCTGTAGATAGGTCTGCACAAATATTAAAAAAAAGCTTGCAGTAATACCTGTTTTGCCCGAACCGGCTGGGCCGGTCAGTACGACTAAATCGATATGGGGATCGAGTAACGCGTGTAACGCTAATGCCTGGCCAATGTTCTTAGGTGTAATGCCCCAAGCGTGACGACCCATCAAGCGCTCATACCCCAAATCGAGCACATCCATGGTTTCTTCATCCATAGATTCAACCAGTCCAGCGAAATGCCCGGTTTCATCCAATAAAAATTCATTGATATAGGCTTCAGGTAACACTTTACGCGGGATGGTATGAATTGTGTCACGACCTTCGGTACGACTGTCTACCGACTTAACGTTAGCCCAGAAATCCCCCTCAAAGGTGTGGTAGCCCTTGGAAAGATATTTTATATCACTGATCAATTGATCGGTGCGGTAATCTTCAACATGCGCAAGTCCTGCGCCTTTGGCTTTCAAGCGCATGTTGATGTCTTTAGTAACCAGAATAACCTGCTGCGACTTGCGCTCTTTTTGTAGGTGTAACGCTACATTGATAATGCGATTGTCATTTTCGTTGCTGGTGAATACTTGTTGGGATTCATCCATGGTTAAATCGGTGAAGATTGACAAGTTTCCGGTCGGAGCAGATTCTCCCGCTGTCATGCCAGCCATAGATACGCCTTTGATCATATCTTCAGGTGTCGCATCGTGGAGTAAGTCTTCCATCGCACGGATAGAGACCCGAGCGTCTCGCGCCACATCCTTTTTACTGTCTTTAATGTAATCGAGCTCTTCTAGTACCGTCATCGGTACTACAACATCATTTTCTTTGAAAGAGAGAAACGCCAATGGTTCGTGTAGCAGAATGTTCGTATCTAAAACATAAATCTTAGTGGTGGGCGCTTTTTTTCTTGGCATCCGTTACTCCAGTTAACAGCGACTAGCGCTGTTGTTTGCACGATCGGGGACGATGCCAGTAAGCGTCAGGTTAACGTCTTCCTGCATCGCTTGCTATGTTGGTTTTTAACATAGTTAGCTCCACCTTAGTAAAGTTTGCAGCGCTTCGCACCTACTTTTTCAATTAATTGTGTTTCACCTTCTTTCTGCAACCGAATTACAGTGACTTTGCTACACTTATCGCTACAATACCGCCCCCGGAAAATTTGAAATCACACTGGAGTTTAATGCATGGCAAGTCATCAACCGTTCGCTGTCGGACAGCGCTGGCTCAGTAATACAGAACCTGATCTAGGACTCGGTGCGATTATTGCTGTCAGTGCTCGTAGTGTTGATATTCTTTTCCCAGCTACTGATGAGCAGCGCACTTACGCACTTGCCAGTGCGCCGTTAACGCGTTTACTGTTTGCCGTTGGCGATACCGTACAAAGCGAAGAAGGCTGGCAGCTCAATATTAGTGAAGTAATCGAACACACTGGTGTAGTGCGCTACGTCGGCTTGCGCGAAGACACTAAACAAGATGCGCAATTGCACGAGACACAACTCGATCACAATATACGCTTAAATCAGCCTGAAAAACGGTTGCTTAGCGGCCAGTTAGACGATCCCAAATGGTTTGATTTACGCAATGAATGCTGGCGTTATCAACACCAGCATCAAACCTCAAAAACGTTAGGTTTAGCGGGCGCGCGTATCGAACTTATACCGCACCAGTTACACATCGCCGCAGAAGTCGGTCAGCGTTTTGCACCGCGGGTACTGTTAGCCGATGAAGTAGGATTAGGTAAAACCATTGAAGCAGCACTGATCATCCACCAGCAATTACTCACTGGCCGTGCACAGCGCGTGCTAATCGTCGTACCTGACAGCTTAGTGCACCAGTGGTTAGTCGAAATGTTGCGCCGTGTAAACTTATCCTTTGCCGTATTTGATACCAGTCGCTGTGCCGCTATTGCTGAAGAAAACAGCGGTCAACAAAACCCATTCGAAACCGAACAATTGGTGCTGTGCTCGTTGAGTTTTTTAACTGAGCATGCCAAGCAACGTGAGCAAGCTATCGCCGCCCAGTGGGACTTGATGGTCGTAGATGAAGCTCATCACCTACAATGGCAGCAAAATGCTCCTTCAGAGCAATACCAGGCTGTTGAGCAACTGGCTCAAGCAACCAAAGGCGTATTGCTGTTAACCGCAACCCCCGATCAACTCGGCCATGAGAGTCATTTTGCACGCTTGCGCTTACTCGACCCCGCTCGCTTTCATGACTATCAAGCGTTTCTTGAAGAAGAGCGTCATTACGGTGAGTTAGCCGAGGCTGTAGAACCGTTATTAGCGCATCGCATTCCAGATGCCGACGAAATCAAACGCTTAAGCGAAGTAGCCGGTGAATGGTTAACAGCAAAAACCGATTTTAGTGATGCAAGCCAGCGTGAGACCTTAATTGATACCCTGATCGACCAGCACGGTACCGGCCGCTTGCTGTTCCGCAACCGTCGTGCTGCAATCCAAGGCTTCCCAGAGCGACAATTACATGCTCACCCACAAGCTTTGCCCGGTATTTATCAAACCATGCTGGAACAACCCGACGCAGATATCTACGCGCGTTTGCATCCAGAGCAGCAGCCAGAGGTTTTTGACACCTGGTTATATAATGATCCGCGGGTCGATTGGTTGTTAGCACACCTGTTGGCCTGCAAGCCGGAAAAAGTGCTGGTGATATGCGCCAGCTCGGTTACTGCCCAGCAACTGGCGGAACAGGTACGCGTTAAAACAGGTATTCGTCAAACAGTCTTCCACGAAGGCATGAGCCTGCTAGAACGCGACAAAGCCGCACACTATTTTGCCCAGAATGAAGACGGTGCGCAGGTATTAATTTGTAGTGAAATAGGCAGTGAAGGTCGCAACTTCCAGTTTGCCCATCAACTCGTACTATTTGACTTGCCACTGATCCCCGATTTGCTGGAGCAACGCATCGGTCGACTGGACCGTATCGGCCAGCAGCGCGATATTCAAATCCACGTGCCGTACTTTAGTGACTCAGCCCAGCAAGTCTTGTTTGATTGGTATCACCAAGGACTGAACGCGTTTGGCTCCACCTGCCCGACGGGTACCCGGGTATTTGAAGAAACCCAAACTGAGCTCGTCAGTTGTTTGCTTACACCAAATGATAGCGCAGCATTAGCAGCGCTAGTAAGCCATACCCAAGCCTTGAATAATCAATATCGTCAGCAGTTAGAACAAGGTCGAGACAAATTATTAGAAATGAACGCCGCTGGACAGGGCAAAATTGAGCCATTGCTGGAAGATATCGCCCATCAAGATGTTGCTGCTGAATTGCCTAACTTTATGAATCATCTGCTCGATGCTCTAGGCGTACAGCAGGATGAAAAAGACAATAACAGCTATGTGTTAATGCCTACTGAATCTATGGTGAGTCAATTGCCAGGACTCGATCCTGAAGGTATGGATGTGACCTACCGTCGCACCACGGCGGCCAGTCTTGAGCACTTGCAATTTATTAGCTGGGACCATCCTTTGGTCCACAACGCCATGGATATGGTGTTAACCGATGTGCTAGGCAAAAGTAGCGTGGCGTTTATCAAGTCACGAGAATTGCCCACCGGCGCCTATTATTTGCAAGCGAGTTTTGTTCTATCCGCGCAAGCGCCTAAAGCCCTGCAATTAACCCGTTATCTGCCACCGACGCCAATTAGTGTCACCATTGATGCCAAAGGCCAAGTGTGTGAGTTTGGTTCTGAACCATTGTTTAATGTCAATCGCGCTGTGGCCAATAAACTGTTAACGGCACTTAAGCCAGCGATAATGCAGAACTTGGAAAATGCCGAAAAACAGGCGCATCAGGAAGCCAATCACATTCAGCATGATGCGATTCAAAGCATGCACAAGGTGCTCGGTGATGAAGCCAATCGCTTGGTTGCACTGGCGAAACACAACCCATCTATTCGCCGAGAAGAAATCGATTTTATTCGAACGCAGATGAGTCAGCTCGATAGTGTTATGCAAGGCGCACAGCTGCAACTTGATGCGCTGCGTTTGTTGGTAAATAACCCCTAATGGTTTTGCTTAACTACCAACCACCCATCACACCTTATTTGACCTTATTGCACCGCGATGAGGATGTGTTGGTGCTGGCCAAACCCAGCGGCTTGTTAAGCGTGAAAGGCCGTGCGGAACAACATTTTGATAGCTTACAAACTCGTACACAGCGAGTTTTTCCCACCGCCTCTGTCGTGCACCGCTTAGACATGGCCACCAGTGGCATTATTTTAATGGCGCTTAACAAAGACGCTAATCGAGATTTGTCACGTCAGTTTCAGCAGCGCATGGTCAGTAAGCGCTATATTGCTCGGGTATTTGGTCATCCAAGTGAAGACAATGGCGTGATCGAACTGCCACTTATCTGCGACTGGCCGAATCGGCCTAAACAAATGGTTGATGAAGTGAATGGTAAGCCGTCAATCACGCACTATCATGTACTCGCACGTGATGCTTATAGCAGCTTGGTTGAGCTAAAACCGATCACCGGTCGCTCACATCAATTGCGTGTCCATATGCAGGCTCTTGGCCATCCAATTCTAGGTGATCGGCTCTATGCGCATGAGGAGGCACTGCGCGTATCAGAGCGCTTGTTATTACATGCCGAAGCCATTGAATTTAGTCACCCATCTCACGGTAAAACTATGCGCTTTGAATTACCACATACTTTCAATGTTGAACCTAGCGCTGAAATGCACCACCAGCATCAAGCATTTATTAAGTTAAGCCAGCCTTAAGCATTTAGTTTCTGTCAATTGCGCCGATATACTGTGCATAGATAATTATTGAGTAGATGACTGCTTGATTTCATTGTTGCGTAACTACTGCTGTCGATTTGGTGCAAAATATCTTGGACTCATTATGAGTGCGGCCTTGACTGTGCCAGTGGTTGCACAAGAATCACTTACGAGCAGCGAACTGTTGGCTACGGACGCTCAGCAGCGTCTAGACAATGCTCAATTCAACCTCGTCTTGGCAGGCACCGAACAAGTGCCTGTGACGACTTCACCTGCATCTGTGCCGTTAACCCGTGGCGTTGCCATATTTCTAGTCCCAGCGAAGCAAGGGGTATTTGGCGAGCAAGGCTTAAGTACTATAGTGTCAGAGCTCAATAGTTGGGGTTGGTTTACACTTGTAATGCCCGCGCCTATTTTAGGCACTGCAACACCCGAAAATACTGCTACACCAGAAGATCTCAATGCGCGCAGTGTGCGGTCTAGTTTTAACGAAGAAGTACTTACCCGATACTTATTAGCCTTAAGTCAACGTATTGAAGCGGCATATGCTACAACGCAAACCACCCCTGGCTATCGCTTGTTAATAACCCAAGGTATTAACGCCGCTGGTACAATACGCCTTTATCAACAGGGCAACTTGGTACAGCCCGACGGCCTCGTAGTTGCGGGCCCCTTTTGGCCAGATCGACAACTGAATGAACAGCTGCCAATGCAATTGGCCGCTACCACCTTCCCCGTGCTTGATCTCACCAGTGAATGGGATAATCGCTGGAGTGTTATGAGTGCCGAGCGGCGCCGCGTTAGTGCCGTTACTTCACTTAAAATCCACTACCGTCAACGCGACATCGTCGGCACTGAATACAACGTTATTCAATACCAAGCCATGGGTAAGGAAATGTACGGTTGGATGACCTCACTGGGCTGGTAATATTCAAATAATTTTCAATGTTTTTAACCGTCAAGCACCATCAATGTGCAGCGTGCACAGGTAAATCTGCAAATCCCGACTATAATTTTATTAACCGTGATTAACATTAGTGCTGTGTAGTGCAAGTACCATCATTCATAGATCAAAAGTCGCAACAGTTGGGTTTTTACCTCAGCGCTTTTTGGCGTGGTGATATACCGCACTCAGAGCTGCAGCTTTTTTTCTGGGATACGCTGGAAGAGTGGACACAAGTGAATGATCACGCCGAACCCTACAGTCAAAAAGAAAGGGTGTTTTGGCATGTATTGCATCAACTGCACTATTGGCCGGCGACCAAACTGGCCAGTGACCCCATCCTTCACGATGAATTAAGTAACTGTTTACACTACCTCGATGGTCGCGGCTTATGCCCCTTTGACTGCATTGGCATTCGCCCTTAATTGATAGCAGATATTTGTCCCAATCTTTGATACCTTACTCGTGTCTGTGATTTGTACGAGAGCCTTGGCTTGGCCGATTCATCTACATCTTATTCTCATGCCCTGAAAGCCTATTTTGATAAACGCATTGCGGTGATATTCTGCTTTGGGATCGCCAGTGGCTTACCTTGGGTAATGATTGGCTCAGCACTTTCAGCTTGGCTTAAAGACGGTGACATTTCACGCAGCTCAATCGGTCTATTTGGCGTATTGTTTGCTGCTTATTCGATTAATTTTTTGTGGTCGCCACTCCTAGACCGTATCAAACTGCCAGTCCTACACAATCTCTTCGGTCAACGGCGCAGTTGGATATTCCTGACCCAATGGGGTGTGATCATCAGTTGTTTGAGCATGGGATGTTTACAGCTTGAGCAAAGTCTTTGGTATATCGCCTTCGCTGGATTAATGATTGCTATTGCCAGTGCCACTCAAGATATTGCTATTGATGCGTTCCGCATCGATATCATTGGTGATGCAGAGAAAGAAAAGCTCAGTGCTGGCGCAGCGGCAGCGACCGCCGGTTGGTGGACGGGATACGGCGGCATGGGTGCCATTCCATTTTTCTTGGCCGACTTACCTGGCTGGCAATGGCAAGACGTATACTTCGTGCTCGCTGGTCTGATGGTTTGCCTGCACGTTATCGTGTGGTTAGTCAGTGAACCAGAGACCGACCGAGAGCATCAACAAGCTCTAGCGGAGGCGCGCTATAAGGACGCCCTTGGTGAAGACCAACCGGCAATATTTAAGCAAGCCCTAGTTTGGCTCGCAGTTACCGTCGTTGAGCCCTTCCGCGACTTTTTCAGCCGCAACGGCGTTAAACTAGCGCTGTCGATGTTGCTGTTTATTGTCTTGTTTAAAATTGGCGAAGCCTTCTTGGGCCGGATGAGCATTGTGTTTTACAAAGAGATCGGCTTTTCCAATACAGAGATTGGTACCTTGTCCAAGCTATTAAACTGGTGGGTTACCATTATTTTCTCTGTCATTGGTGGACTGGTGAATATGCGCTACGGCATCTATCGTGGTTTGATGATTGCTGGCATTGCCATGGCCGCGAGTAATTTAATGTTTTCAGTAATAGCCGAAGTCGGTCCAAGTAAGCCATTGTTTATTGCCACCATCATTGTCGATGGCTTTACCGCGGCGTGGAGTACGGTCGCCTTAGTGGCGTTTATTTCGCTGCTGTGTAATAAGACCTTTTCGGCCGCACAGTATGCGCTAATGGCCTCACTTGGTGCCATGGGCAGAACCCTGTTGTCAGCCAGCAGCGGCTTTATTGTCGATGGCTTGGATGGTAATTGGCAGCTGTTCTTTGTGATCACAGCGCTGATGGTTATACCCAGCTTAGTATTTTTATACAGCTTACGAGATAAAATTTATGCGCTGGAGGCCCAGCGCAATAATAGCTAATCAGGTTGTATAACGACTTGGTTACGCCCCTTCTCTTTGGCCTCATACAGGGCTTGGTCGGCATGCTCTAACCACGCAAGCGCCGTTTGGTGACGTTCGTTGTACTGGGCAGCACCAACGCTTATCGTGAAACTGATTTCGTGCTCATCGTGCTTGACGAGTTTCTTTTCCGCAGTCTTACGCAGGCGCTCACCAACATAACTGATGCTCGCAGCATCAGTATCAGGTAACAGTATTGCGAATTCTTCACCACCGTAGCGCCCTGCTGAATCGGTCTCGCGGATCGTCTCACGGATCACGTCTGCTAGGGCTTGAATGACTTTGTCACCCGCCTGGTGGCCATAGGTATCATTGACCTTTTTAAAGTGATCAATATCCAGCATGAGCACAGTAGAAATTTCTTCGTACCGCTTGGCCCGCTTAAATTCACGCTCAAAGGTTTCCTGCCAATAGCGTCGATTGTATAAACGCGTCAATCCGTCTACCCGGCTCATTTCTTCGAGCTCATCATTCAAGCGCTCGATATTGATTTGACCCAATGCCTGGTCTGTCACGTCATAAACCATGATGCAGATCTTCTCGACTTTATCGCCAAGTGTTGAGAGCGGGAAAATAGTTACGTTCTGATACATGAAGTCAGAGCTGGAGGTAATTGGGCGATTAGTCGTAAACTTAAACAAGTATGGCCGCTGCTCCCAGATCAAAAACGCCGGAGTACGCAAATCAAATACCGGCTTAGCCTTGCGCAATAACCAAGGCTTATCGATATCAGGGAATAGATCAAACAAGGTTTTGCCCACGACACCGCTAGGCAACAGACCACTGTGGTTTTCCATAAATTGGTTCCACATTTCAATCGTGAAATCGCGATTAATTACAACAATGCCGACTTCAATTGAACCGAGCAAATCGTACTGCCAATGGATATCGGCTATAGTTTTCTGGCTACTATCACTCATGTATGAAGTCCTTCTGTTGCGTTAACCAAGCGCATATACACTTGCTCCATGGCATGCCCAGGGATCAGTAATAGTAAATCAAACTGAATATCGTGCTTTTTAATCGAGTAGCCGATTTCAATTGCCATCACTTTATTCCAGCGCGAAATCGTAGATTGCAGTAACGAATCTAAGTTACAGTGAAGGCCGAGAATGATCGGGTGATTGTGACTGAATTTCACATTCAGCTGATCAGATAGCGCATTTAAACAGGCACCAATCAGAATATTGGACACATCCATCAGCGCTTCGAGCTCTAGTGCTTCAGTGACTGCTGATTCGCCATATTTAAGTAGCTCCACCATATTGGCAAAATTACTATCGTTAAATATCACTAGAGCTTCACCGCTAATACCGGCACTGATAAAGCCCTTTGAAACAGCCGAAACTGAAGTGTTGCTATTGATCTCAGCAATCGCCATATGCAGTTCAGTGGTTTCAAGCTCGTTAACGTTTGGAATAGGTAAATCGATAAATTCGTCAAACAAGCTGGCCAAGCTCTCGCCGGCTCGTCCCATGGCAACATTAACTAACTCCCGATATGCGTCGATGCGGTCTTCTTTCTTCGGCGCAACAATTTGCGCTGCGTTGCTCGGTGCTTGACTACTTTTACCGGTGGCTTCTGGTGTGCCGGTGTATAAGCCGTACTGACGCAGTATAGTGGTTAGCTTGTCATTATCGATGGGCTTGCGAATGAAATCGAGCGCCCCCAACGCCATCATGCGATTGCGCGCCTCGGCTTGGACATCACCCGATACAACGATTACCAGTGACGGTAAATCGTGCTCACGGATGTACTCCATTGTTTCATAACCATCCATTACTGGCATGTTCAGGTCGAGAAACAACACATCGCCTTTGCCATCCTGAATTTGTTCTATTGCATCCTTGCCGTGTTCGGCGAAGCTGATATTGACATCCCAGGCATCGGGTATCGAACGCGCCATTTGGCGTCGTGCAAAGCCTGAATCGTCGCAAATCAAAACATTCGTTGTCATTTGTGCCTATCTCTATTGAACGTTTGCGCTTTATTTAAATTGCCACAGGTGCCTTAATATGTGGGTGAGCTTGATAATTACACAGCTCAAAGTCCTCATAAGTAAAGCCGAATATATCCTTAACGGCAGGATTTATTTTCATTATAGGTAACGCAAAAGGTTCGCGGGATAATTGCAAATCAGTTTGCTCTAAATGATTCACGTATAAATGTGCATCGCCCAAGGTATGCACGAAATCACCGAGTTGGAGATCACACACCTGCGCCATCATCATGGTTAACAAAGCGTAACTTGCAATATTAAATGGCACGCCAAGGAAAACATCACCACTGCGTTGATATAGCTGGCAAGACAACTTGCCGTCTAACACATAAAATTGAAATAGCGTATGGCATGGTGGTAACGCCTGCTTACCCATTGCCGCATTTTCTTTCGGCGAGTACTGGGTGTCGGGTAGTACGGCAGGGTTCCAACCACTGACAATCAAACGGCGAGAATCAGGGTTATTTTTGATTTGCTTAACCACTTCGGCGATTTGATCAATTACTTCACCATTAAGGCCCGGCCAACTGCGCCATTGTTTTCCATAAACTGGACCTAATTCACCATCATCGGTCGCCCATTCATCCCAAATTGAAACACCGTTTTCGGCCAGGTAGGCAATGTTGGTCTCGCCTTTTAGAAACCACAGTAATTCATGAATAATACTGCGCATATGGCACTTTTTAGTGGTGACCAACGGAAAACCCTCAGCCAGATTAAAGCGCATCTGATAACCGAACACACTCAAAGTCCCAGTGCCGGTGCGGTCTTCTTTGCGCACACCATTGTCACGGATATGACGCATTAACTCATGATATTGCTGCATTTACTTGCTATGCCTTTTTAACATCTTTAGGGGTATCGTATAGGCCTTTTTTATAACCACTGACAATCAGCAAAAGACCCAACAAAATCATTGGTACACATAATAACTGACCTTGTGAGAATCCAAAAGAATAAAGGCCTAAATGATCATCGGGTTCACGGAAATATTCGACAAAGAATCGGAACGCACCATAGCCTAATAAGAATGTACCACCGATGACACCGCGCGGTTTTTGAGTTTTCGACAAGAACCAAAGAATTAAGAACAACACAACGCCTTCTAGGGCAAATTCATACAACTGCGATGCATGTCGCGCAACCGCTTGGCCCGGGAATATCACCCCCCATGCCACATCCGTTTCGCGTCCCCATAACTCGGCATTAATAAAATTACCCAAACGACCAGCACCTAAACCTATCGGCACTAGAGGTGCGACGAAATCCCCAAGGGTGAGAAAGTGCATTTGCATCTTACGCGCATATAACCAGATTGCCGTTATAACCCCCAGTAAGCCGCCGTGAAACGACATACCACCAGTCCAAATTTTGATTAAATACAAAGGATCGGTTAGAAAATACTCGAATTGGTAAAACAACACATAACCAATACGGCCGCCAATGATCACGCCAATGAAGCCCCAGAATAAGAAGTCGCTAAGTTGATCTTTGTTCCAGCCAACCCTCGCCAATCGCTGTTTAGCCAGAAGGAAAGCCGCGATAAAGCCAACTAAATACATGAGTCCATACCAGCGCACAGCTAACGGGCCGATACCCAAAAGCGGACCGATTTCGAAAATCACTGGGTCAATTTGTGGAAATACCCAAAACTGCTGATCTTGCACTTATAATCCCCAAAGCATACGAATACTGACAATCACCAAAAACACGGCAAAGATATTTTTCAATACTTGCGTGTTCATTTGCTGACCTAATTTAGCGCCAATAGGCGCAGTAAAAATTGATGTAGCAGCGATACTGAGCGTTGCAGGCCAATAGATATAACCCAAGTATCCCTCAGTTAGTTGGCCGTAATGCCAACCAGACACTATAAAAGTGCTGCTGCCGAAGCACGCGATAACGACGCCACTAAACGCCGCACATCCAATTGCTTGGCGTATGTTAACACGATACCAAACCAACGCGGGTACTAATAGTGCGCCGCCGCCAATCCCCATTAACGCCGACAAAGTGCCGGTTAACATGCCAATAGTGGCTAACTTGGGTTTGGTTACGCTGTTATTCGATTCTACCCGGCGACCAAACAGCATATACAGCGCAATCGCAATCACCAAGCAGGCAAAAATCAGCTTTAGAATGCTGCCGGGTATTGCACTGGCTATCTGGGCTCCGGCGATGGCACCGGCGCCAGTACCCAGTCCGCACCAAAGAATAATATGACGGTGTAAATTCCCCAACCGATAGTGGGCCCGCGCCGATGAAATACCGGTAAAAATAATGGTCGACAGAGAAGTTGCAATCGCAATTACGATCGTTTCTTGCGGCGCAATCTTTAATAGTTCAGCCAATAGGTAGGTCAGTACTGGCACAATGATGAGCCCTCCACCGATACCAAGCAAGCCGGCCATCACGCCCACTGCGCAGCCGAGTATCAAACAGCTAATGACTAAAATGAACAATACGTCCACGAACTACCTCTGGTGGGTCATCAGCTACAATCCCGCTCGAGTAAGACCACCGAGATCTTTGCTGTTGAGATAATTGTTAACCAACTCAACCACTTCACTCGGGTGCTGACAAACGAGCGTATCAGGCAGCAAAGCATTGAGCTCAGCGATATTGGCATGCCTGATAACCCAATTGATCTTGCGAATATTGTGAGCATTCATACTGAGTTTTCGATACCCCATTGCCATCAATAAAATTGCGCCACCAGGCTCACCGGCTAACTCGCCACACACGGTCACAGGTGTATTGGCCAACTGACATTGCTGGGCGATGCTCGACAATGCGTTTAATACTGCAGGATGATAACTGCTATACAAATCTGCAACCCGCACATTGTTGCGATCAACCGCGAGCAAGTACTGCGTCAAATCATTGGTACCCACAGAGAAAAAATCGACTTTTTTCGCCAAATGCGAGATCTGGTAAATCACTGCAGGTACTTCCAGCATAACGCCTACACGCGGTCGTTTAACGCTTTGTGGTAGACTCTTTAATTCTTCATTGACTTCGTGATACGCCTGATTAATCAGGCGATTGGCATCATCTACCTCGCTTACCGACGTAATCATTGGCAACAAGATATGCAGATTGTGCAGACCGGCACTGGCGCGCAGCATTGCACGTATTTGGACTAAAAAGATTTCTGGATGATCGAGCGTCAACCGCACGCCACGCCAACCCAAAAATGGATTTTCTTCATTAATTGGGAAGTACGGCAGCGGTTTATCACCACCGACATCCAAAGTACGCAGAGTAATCTCTTGCTGCGGAGCGCTCTGTAAAATCTGCTGGTAAAGCTCATACTGCTCAGACTCCGACGGGAAACGCTCACGCAACATAAATGGGATTTCGGTGCGATAGAGCCCGATGCCGGCGCCTTGCATTTGCTGCAATTCTAATTCAGCCGACAACCCAGCATTAATTAACAACGTGATGGGTTGGTCGTCAGTGGTAACGCTAGGCTTATTGGCGTGCGATTCAATCCGCTCAGCAAGCTCTGACTCCTCATCAATGAGCTGTTCGAACTCAGCTTTTATGGTTCGTTGTGGGTTGATGATCACTTCACCTGAATAACCGTCGAGCAAGATCGATTTGCCATCGAGTAATTCTGGTGCGACTTTGTCTAACCCCATGACAGCAGGCACGCCCATCGCTCTGGCCAGTATTGCCGCATGGCTGTTATTAGACCCACGAATAGAAATGATGCCGGCTAAGAATTTCCTCGGAAACTCAGCTAGCATTGGTGCCGAGACCTCTTCTGCAAGCAGAATTGAAGGTTTACTGATGGTCCGCGAGGTGTGATTATTGGTACCTTCTTGAACGCCAACAATGTTGCGCAAAATCCGGTTCGACAAATCAATAATGTCGATCGCCCGCTCTTGCATGTATGGATCATCCATATTGGCAAAGCGTGCCGCATAGGCTTCTACCACTAGTTTCAGTGCAGAGCCGGCATCCCATTCTTGCTGTTTAATCTTGGCTTCAACTTCACGCCCCAGACTATTGGCATCCAACAGCTGGTGATAAAGTTGAAATATCGAACGCACATCTTCAGGAATACTGCCTTCAAGGCTTGTGGATAGTCCGTCGACTTCAGAACGGGTTTGCTCAACAGCCTGACGATATTGATCTATAGCGATACTGATTTGGTCGGTACGACGCACCTGCCAACTAGCAAGGTCAATCTTAATGTTAGGTTGATGACCAATCCCCATGGCTAAGCCTGGCGAGCCAGCTACGCCACGTAAATTCTTCTGACTAAGCGCTTTATTTTGATTGCTTTGCGCACGCAATGAGCCGCGGATCTCGGCGTTGGTAATTTCCAACGCAATTTGTGCCGCAAGTGTGACTAAAAACGCTTCCTCATTCTGACTAAAGCGACGCTTTTCCTCTTGTTGTAGCGTGATAACACCAAGCACTTTACGCTGATGGATTATCGGTGTGCCAAGAAACGCATTAAACGTCTCTTCGTGAACTTCGTCATAGTGTTTGAAGCGCGGGTGATGGTGAGCATCGTCAATATTGAGCGGTTCTTCACGTTGGCCAACCAATCCGATCAGACCTTCGTTAAAGCCAATTTTAACTACACCTATTGCACTTTTAGCCAGCCCTTCAGTGGCAACTAACGTCAGTTGTTTATCACCATAATCTGCCAAGTACATGGAACAGGCATCGACTGACATTGTCTCTTTAACGCGTTTAACCAAGTGCCCGATGGCATCATCGAGCACGGGTATTTGGTTAACTTCTTGTACAATGCGTTTGAGCGTAGTGAGCATAAGGTCCTGTCATGCGTCGCAATTTACCGCTCAGCATGTGCTGAGCACAGCGGAAAAATCGAATTAGTTGCGGCGTTGCCGGCGACGACGTTGCTGGTTATGCCCCTGCTTATTGTTTGCAGGCATCGCAATGTGAGCGAACTCCTTCATCACGCGTCTATACACGTCGCGTTTAAAAGACACTACATTGCGCACAGGGTACCAATAGCTAACCCAGCGCCAGTCATCAAACTCCGGATGACCTGTTTTGAGCACATCAACGTCACTTTCGTCACAGCGCAGCTGCAACAAAAACCATTTTTGTTTTTGACCAATACATACCGGATTAGAACCTTGTCTAATCAGCCGTTTTGGAAGCTTGTAGCGAACCCAGTTACGCGTAGAGGCCAGGATTTCAACGTCTTTTTGTCGTAAACCAACTTCTTCGTATAGTTCGCGAAACATAGCTTGTTCAGGTGTTTCGCCGTCGTCTATTCCGCCTTGCGGAAATTGCCAAGAATGCTGTCCGTATCGTCTGGCCCAGAATACCTGGCCATTGCGATTGCATATTACGATACCAACATTCGCACGGAATCCGTCTGCATCTATCACGGATACTCCAAAGTGCGTGTTTCAATTATCAGTAAAATCATTCTTCCATAAACGAGGCTAATTGCATAGCATTAGCGGCAATTAGTTATTCAGGTTAACCGAGATTTATGCAGCCCGCGAGCACTTCACCGCAGTCAATTGATGAGTTATGGCAACGCGCTAATCAACTTGCAGGCTTGTCTCTGGGCGATTTGGCGGCCTTGGCTGGGATTAAAATGCCAAACGATTTTCGTCGCCAGAAAGGGTTTAGTGGCCAGTTACTCGAGTTATGGTTAGGTGCCAGTGCTGGCTCGCGCCCAGAACAAGACTTTCCCGAGCTCGGCGTTGAGTTAAAAACACTGCCGTTAAGTGCCAATGGAACGCCCAGTGAAACCACCTATGTCTGTTACGCACCGCTACTTGGTCAAGAGAGTATACACTGGGAAACGAGCAACGTGCGCAATAAATTGCGCTGTGTACTGTGGATCCCAATTGATGGCGAACGCGATATCCAGCCTGCTCACAGACGCGTAGGCTCACCGATTTTATGGCAACCCACAGATACTCAATTAAACCAACTGCGCGCTGATTGGGAAGAGTTGATGGAACGCATTAGCCTGGGTGAAATTGAAAACATAACAGCTCGTAATGGCGAGTTTTTGCAGTTACGTCCCAAAGCCGCCGATGGCAGCAAAGTCACTGACGCAATCGGTAAAGATGGCCGGATCATTAAAACTCGCCCGCGCGGTTTTTATTTGCGCAAAAACTTTACCCAGCAAATTCTCGACCAGCACTTTGGCGATTGTTAGCCTAGTGGTAAACGATGACTCATTACCCTGGAGGTTAGCCATAGCTGTTTTAATCACTGAAGATTGTATTAACTGCGATTTATGCCCTCTATAACCTCAATGTATTTAACAAACATATCGCTCAAGAATTTCTCCGAATGGAACCCCAAGCGGCGCGCTACGGATGACGCTTTAGTGTCACTACGCATCAATATTTCTCCGCGTATTCAAGTCGATAGTGATACACGAAAGCACGGAAATTACGATTTAATAACCGGTGTGAGGCCACGGCCAAATACGTTGGATCAACGTCATCGGCATCAGCCAGCTGCTGGATGCGCAAGCCAATAATTTTATAAGCTTTGCGATTAATGATGGATTTTTCGGCTCGAGTCAGCACTTCACGCAGTATGCGCTCATCACCACTACGACTATGGAGTCGCACCAAATCAAAGGGCATGGGCGAATATCGACGCTTTTCGAGCAATAGTATTAATATCAGCAAAAAGACTGCGGAGTAGCTGAAATGGGTGGCTGTTTGCCAATAGCTGAACTGGATAAAATCAAACGCCACGATAGTGGTAAGCAGAATCATAGCAAACCCCAAACCTACGAGAGTTACAGTTAAGCCAACAATTGCCGGTGTCTAATAATAGCTGATATCAACCAACTACTCGGATAAGTTACGCTGGTAGACCTTCATAACTTCTACCAATGTAATCCCCATGGCGAGGATAAATAAACCTGACAACCAGTAAGCGACTCAAAGGCCGAATAAGACGGAGGTGATAAATTCCAGCAACTCTGCCATTTAGTTACCAATAAGCATCCAGTTGAATGGCGACCCCTCGCGTGCGCTCGATAACGTGCATTAGGCTTGTTAGTTTATCGGTAGTCCAGCTCTTAAGTTCAGTGTCATCGTCAAATTCAGTATCAGCGAGGAGTTTTTTCAACGTAATTAGCGCTTTTAGCTCCTCAACGCCAATTAAAATATCTAACCAAGGCGCACGAAAATCGCCGCGTTGATCACTGAACAACTCGGCCAAGAAAAATCCGTGCGTTAACGCTTGGCGTAAAATATTTTCAGTGGCGATGTAATGAGTTTGCGTCAGTGGCTCTGGCTCCGCCAGACTTTGCATAGCGTTTTGCCAACCTTGCGATAACCACCCCTTAGCATGCTCTATTACCGGTTTTTCTGCCCCATGTGCTTCGGCGCGCCAAGGTTTAAAGTAAATAATTTCACTGGTAAGAATTTTGATTTCATTTGCTTCTCGATCAAAGAACAGCTCTTCGGGGGAACGACCTTGCAGCAGCCCCACCTTACGCCCCTGCAAATAGCTCATCAACGGGTCGTGCTCGTTCAAATAATGACTAAAGGGCCCGCGTTTGGCGCGTAGAAAGCGAATATTGTGTAACTCGGTCAGCCACAACCACTTGCGCGAATAACTGATCAAACGCTTGTGCAGCGTCAGTAGTGGCGTGCATTGTAAAACCGGTAGATACAACGACACACTTTGCATCAGTAAGTACAAACCTTCGTTTACCTGATCTAAGTATTTGAGACCATTGGTGGCCATATATACTTGTTCGTGGTGTTGCCAATGACTGATAGCGCAGGCGACAGCCGCGCAAAACGCATCCTCGGTAGTACATTGGGTACTTAAGGGCAAATATTCAGGCAGTGGTTTTCTTGTCCACCGAGCCTCCCCCATTAAGGTGTACCCCATGGCCGCTTTGGTGGTGTCGCTTAACCGCAATGAGAGGTGTTGATTGAGCAAACGGGCCAACTGAAATACGCGTTTAACATCGCCCTTTTTAAGCTCGATTTCGACTTCATCAATCGGCATCGAGTCGTTTTCAGTAATCACTTCGCCTTGATCAAATACTACCTCTAACACATCTTCGCCGATGGTGAGTTGGTATTGTTCGCGCTTAAAGTTAGTCGCGAAACGCTCGACTAACCGACTATTCAGCGCCTCACTGCGTTCGTCATCGGGCCAAGGTACATCATCAAACAACGTTAAGTCCGGCTGCGCATCAGCAATAGGTACATTGTATTCACCGCGCTGGTGTAAGCCACCAACAGTAAGCCCTTGCGTCTTTAACGTTTGTTCAAACTCGTCGTTGCAACCGCGCACGCGAAAACCAAACTTGTGTTTGGCAAAGAAAAAGTCTTGGGTATCAAAATACTGATTGGTCAGTTGTTTCTGCTGATAATCCACATCAATGGCGCTAGTTTCGCCAAGCAAATTGGTGAGCTTGGGCAACAGCGCTTGAAACGCACTATGGCCTTCGCCATTGATAACAAACTTCATTTCCAGTTCGTTGTTCACAACTGTCCTTTATTACAAAATTGTCTCGCGCATAACCATACTCTGGCCCTATGCACTTGGCAATCGCTTCGCCATCGAATACCATCGGGGCATTGAAGAAAAATGCGTTAAACGCCAGAGATGTTATGCAATCTAAGTTTTTAACCACAGTGTTCTTTATCGTTCTACTGTGGGTCGGCGGCGGGCAGCTGCAAGCACAATCTGAAGGTGCTCATATCAGCGATGATCTAACCGTCTTCATTCACACCGGACCGAGCCGCAACTATCGAATCATTGGCTCAATTCAAGCCGGTACCTCCATCGAAATCAGTGACCGCCAAGGCGAGCCAGAATTTGTGCAAATGACCGACCCTGAAGGTCGTGAAGGATGGATTGAAGCACAGTACATTTCCACCACAGGGACGATCCGCGAACAGGTTCCTGGTCTGCAACAACAGGTCTCAGCACTCACTCAACAACTGAGTGAATTGCGAGAAAGCCATCAGCGATTGCGCAATGACAACACCACTCTGACTCAACAAAGCCAGCGCTTAACCAGTCAGTTAGAACAACATGTGACCTTAGCAAACGATTTGCAGCAGCGTCTAGACGCTGCTGATCAAACCGAAATGGTTGAGTGGTTTACCCGTGGCGGGATTGTCGTTGCGGTCTCTATTTTTCTGGGTATCTTAATCACTTACATACCGAAGAAGCGTCGTCGCAACGACCAGTGGATGTAACGTTAGGTTCTGTTGAACCTAATCATCATCCACCATTGTCATTAACGACGTATTCCCGCCTGAGGCTGTGGTATCAATACTGATGGTCTTCTCGGTCATCAGACGGATAATCAAGTTATCCATATATTCCGACGTAATCACCGGCAATATCGGCCCTTCGCGTTTAGCTAGCTGCGCACAGAAAAACTCATTGTGGGCGTTATTGCTGTCCACCACTACTCCATTTAGCGCTGGGTGGGCTAACAATTGAGTCAAATGCTGCGTTCGTGCAATCTGCAACACGCAAGCTGGAACACCAGCTTCCACGAGATAGCCACGAATAGCTTCAATTTCAGCATAAAAGGCGTCGGACACCACAGCGACCATAGTGTTACCGGTTGCCAGTGTGGTTACCAAAGACAATACCCAATATTCAAAGGTCACACTGGTGTCACCATAACCTAAAATAACCCCGCGAGGCTCAAGGCGAAGTTCATTAAACTCACCCGTAGGACCCGGTAGTTGTGTTGGTTCTTTTAACAACTTTTCAATTTGAGTTAACTGGCGTCGGGCACTTGCCAGCGTAGTATCTAAGTCTTCTAGGTAACGGTTACTGACATCATCCGCCGCCAACTGAGCAAGCATTTGGCGCAGTAACGACAAACGGTCGTTAAGCGACATTTTGCGCCAGCTCTGGTCGACCTTGGCAGCATTACTCATCCACTCTTCAACAGTCGTGTAGTGATCGCTCTCGTAACCAAAATTGATTTTACCGCTATCTGAGGCATACCAAATTTCAGCCGGGGTTTGACGCTCAAGCATTAAGCGTGGCAAATAGTTGGGACCACCCGCTTTCGGACCGGTGCCGGATAAACCACGACCACCAAAAGGCTGCACACCAACAATGGCACCTATCATATTGCGATTGATGTACACGTTACCGACTTTGGCGCGATTGGCGATATCGTTTGCGCGTTCTTCAATCCGCGAATGAATTCCCATAGTTAAGCCATAGCCCAGCGTATTGATTTGTTCAAGCACGTTGTCGAAGTCTTTGGCCTTGTAGCGGACTACATGGACACAGGGACCGAAAACTTCTTTTTCCAGAACCGATAAGTTATCGATTTGATACAAAGTTGGGGGGAAGAAATAACCTTTTTCACGTTGCTCAGGGGTTAACTCTGATTGATACAACAAGGTAGCAGCCGACTGCATTTTCTCAGCATGCGTCGTTAAGCTCGACAACGCTTTCTGGTCAATCACCGGACCAACATCTGTCGCCAATTCACGAGGGTCACCAATGTGCAGCTCTTGCATTGCGCCTTTGATCATAGTGATCACATCATCGGCAATTTCTTCCTGCACAAACATTACGCGCAATGCTGAGCAGCGCTGACCGGCACTTTGAAAGCCGCTGTGCACAACATCATCAATTACCTGTTCAGGCAATGCTGTTGAGTCAACAATCATGCAGTTCTGACCGCCAGTTTCGGCAATTAATGGTACCTGCGCACCCGAGCGCTGCGCTAACGTTCGCGCAATACGTGTTGCGGTTTGCGTAGAGCCGGTAAACATAACGGCGTTAATTCGCTCGTCAGGTAATAACGTCTCGCCTACTGGCGCACCTGTGGCAACCACCAACTGCAAGGCATCTTCGGGTAAGCCAACTGTATACATAATCTCTACTGCGCGTTTGGCAATCAGTGCAGTCTGCTCAGCAGGCTTGGCCACTACCGTGTTACCCGCTGCCAGTGCAGCTACTACCTGACCTAAGAAAATCGCCAAAGGGAAGTTCCAAGGGCTTATGGCCAATACCACACCACGCGACAGTAAACGCTCGTCTTTGCAAACCGATTGGATTTCAACGGCGTAGTAGCGACAAAAATCAACCGCTTCACGGATCTCATCGATTGCGTCTTGAGTGATTTTACCAGCTTCAGCAATACACAAAGCCACTAGTTCATCGCGATGACGCTCCAAAGCGTCGCCAATCAGATTGAGGATTTCAGCACGCTTTTCGACACTCTCTAGGTGCCATCGTGCAAACCCAGTAGATACTTTATCTAGCTTCTCCAGCATTTGCGCTGGCGCATCATAGGTGTGATAACCAACGATGTGATTGAAATTAGCCGGATTTAACACAGCAACAGCACCTTCTGGCACGGCATCTGCTGCTAGGGTGTATTGCTTGGTAAAGCGTTCTACCCCGCGTTTGAGCGGGATCATCTTATTTAGTTCACTGATATCTATGCCGCGCGAGTTGATACGACTGGGTGCATACAAGTCATCAGGCATTAAGATCGACGGGTTAACGCGTTGTTCCAGGCGCTGTGTGCGTTCAACCGGATCTTCAAGTAAAGCCTCTACCGGCTTACTCTCATCAATAATGGCGTTAACAAATGACGAATTCGCACCATTCTCCAACAAGCGGCGAACCAAATACGCTAGCAAATCTTCATGGTCGCCTACAGGTGCATAAATCCGACATTGAATTTCTTCTTCGGTCACAACACTGTCGTATAAGGTGTCTCCCATACCGTGTAAACATTGGAATTCAAAGCCGGAGTGATCGCCATCCGCGAGTTCAATAATCACTGACGCACTGTAGGCATTGTGGGTAGCAAACTGTGGATAAATAGTATCGCGGTATGCCAACAAACGATTCGCACATGCGTGATAGGACACATCGGTAGACGATTTACGCGTAAACACCGGGTAATCTTCAACGCCACTTTGCTGACTCAATTTGATTTCACTGTCCCAGTAAGCCCCCTTTACCAAACGCACCATCATCTTGCGTCCCGCACTTAAGGTTAAGTCCCGGAGCCATTCAACAACGTGGATTGCGCGCTTCTGATAGGCCTGGACAGCTAAGCCGAAACCGGTCCAATCGCCCAGTTGTTGATCGCGAAATACGGTTTCAATAATGTCTAAAGAAATATCCAATCGCTCAGACTCTTCAGCATCCACGGTTAATCCGATGTCGTACTGTTTGGCGAGTAAACAAAGCTGTAATAAACGCGGTGGGATCTCAGCCATAACGCGATCGCGATGGGTAAACTCGTAACGCGGATGAATCGCTGAGAGTTTTACTGAAATCCCCGGACTTAAGCGTGGACCGCGCTCAGCAGCGACTTTACCAATCGCGTGGATCGCCTGCTCATAAGCGGCGTAATAACGGTCGGCATCAGCGCTTGTGCGCGCGCCCTCACCTAGCATGTCGTAAGAATAAGCATAACCTTGCTGTTCTTTTTCCACCGCACGTTTTAACGCTGCTTCAATGGTTTCACCCATTACAAATTGGCGGCCCATCACTTTCATCGCAATATTCATCGCGCGACGGATCACAGGCTCGCCCATGCGGCCCATAGTTTTCTTCAGCAGGTTGAACTGGTCACTCTTAGATTTGTCGGCGTAATTGACCATATTGCCGGTTAACAACAAGCCCCAGCTAGAGGCGTTGACAAACATCGAATCGCTGTTACCTAAGTGCGGTGCCCACTGCCCTTTAGAGAGTTTATCACGGATCAAAGAATCTTGAGTTTTCTTATCTGGCACCCGGAGTAAGGCTTCTGCCAAACACATCAAAACTACGCCTTCACTGCTCGACAGAGAATATTCACTGAGCAGCGCATCAACACCGCCGTGACCTTCTTGTTCCTTGCGGATCCGCAAGACTAACTGGCGTGCTCGTTCCCATGCCCGACTGCGCGCCCGCATGTTAATTTCCGCCTCAGGTAAGATAAAATCAATTGCCTTATCTTCATCAATACGATGGTAGTCTCGGATTGCCTGACGCAATGGCGTGGTTGCACAAAGTTGGTCTGAAAACAGCATACGCGCCTCATAAAAAATAGTGGTCAATATTCGGTTAAAAACCGCGCATTTATAAAGGCCGCCACGATACTCCTGATGACCGCAGAAAAAAAGCAAAAAAATGCAACGCTGACCTATTGCCTGTCAACTTCTGATTACTGCTTTAAAAACACGGGAGTAGCCAGCGAATAACCAAGCATTTTTAGCTTGAACTACAAATTTAATGGAGTAGTCCCAGAGTTTTCGCTAGGCTTAATGTAATGTAACAAGGCAATCCACCGTGAGGGACAGTTATGAAGACGTTGCGCAATTCGATTTTAATTTTTTTGCTGGTGATAATCGTCGGCTATTTTCTTTTCGCTAATAGCATTATCAAGTCTATCGCGGAGCGCGCAATGACCACAGCCCATGGTGCTGAAGTCAATATCGGTTATGTTGAGCATCGCTTATTTCCCGCCAGCATTAAACTCGGTGAAGTTCAAGTCACCGACCCCGCTGCACCAAACCAGAATAAAGTCCAATTTGAGCAAGCTTTTGTCGAAGTTGAATTGATGCCGTTGTTAAGTGCTAAGTTGATTGCCGAAGAGCTCGTAGTGGACGGTATCGCTTTTGGTCAGCCGCGCACGTCGCCGGGTGAAGTCTTGCGCCAACCCGATCCTAATAATGGATTCGGTTTTCCGACTGTTGAGGATTTGCCCAGTGTCGACGAATTGTTAGCCAACTCACCACTTAAAACGACTAAAGCCGTAGAAGAGGCTCAGGCGGTTTATGCCAAACACGGTGAAACGCTACAGCAGCAATATGAAGCATTGCCTAGCAAAGAACAAATTGAACAATACAAAGCTGAAATCGAAGCACTCAAGAATACCGATTACAACAACCCTAAAGAGTTACTTGCTGCAAAAGAGAAGTTCGACGAACTAAAGACCAAAATCCTTGCAGATAAGCAGACGATCGACGAGTTCCGTGCAACCGCGAGCGCAGCTCAAGCCGATTTTAGTGGCGCAGCTGAAATGCTCAAAAACGCGCCTGCTGAAGATTACGAGTTGTTACAAGGCTTAATTGCCGGCGACCAAGCTGCACTATCACAAGTGACTCAGAGTCTATTTGGTGAAAAAGCCGCGCAGTACACCCAATACTTAACGCTAGCGGTACAGACCATTGCACCGATGCTTAGCGGTGATGCTAGCGCCGAGCCTGAAGCCGTCGTTGAGAATCTCGATGGTTTGCCGAATGTATGGATTAAGAAAGCGCGAGCGTCGGTAGCCTTTGAAGGCGAGTCGGTGGTCAGCGAATGGCATAACATTACCGATCAACACAGCCTAGTTGACGCCGCAACCACATTCACTATAAATGCTGCAAAAGGATCATTGTGGGAGCTGTTTTCTACGTCTGGCCAATTTATTTTAGATGAGCAGGGTATAGACGCCGAGCAACAATGGAACATTCAAGGGGTTAACCTAGATGATTTAGCCATTTCAGACAGCGAACGTATTGCCGCGCAAATTGTTCAAGCGCTGCTAACGACCACCGGTAATCTAACAATCACTGACAATCAGCTAAGCGGCGGTGGCGAAATTGACCTGGCGCAATTGGCTTTGTCAGCTAGCGGTAATGATGACTTCACGGCAGCAATTGCCGATGCAATTGACGATATTTCTAACCTAGCGATGCAAGTCAGTTTTAATGGAGATATTAAAAATCCGGGATTCACATTAAGCTCAGATTTAGATCAACAACTTATAGGCGCCATTACAACCAGCCTGACGGGCGATCAACAAGGCAAACTTGCTGAGTTGCGCGAAAAGCTCAACGCTCAAGCAGCAGATCAATTGGGTGCAACCAATCTAGCCCTCGCAGAAACGGTGGATTGGCAAGCATTGGCCAGTGGCGATGCCAGCGCACTTGAAGAATTGCTGCAAGCCGAGCTGAACAACGTTATTGATGAGCAGAAAAACAAGCTCTTTGATCGCCTAAAAGATCGAATCGGTGGCTAACCTTTGAATACCTGCATTTTCGCGGCATAATATCGATAACTCTGTGAGAGAACGTTACGATGTCGCACAATAAAATAGTTCCTGCTATCTTGCTAATCCTATTTGGTATCCTGCAGTACCGCTTGTGGTTCGGCAAGCACAGCATTCCTGATTTATGGGATATGCAGGACAAAATTGAGCAGCAAGTGCGGCAAAATGCCAACCTGCAACAGCGCAATGACCTGCTTAAAGCGGATATCAACGATTTAAAAATAGGCCTTGAGGCGATTGAAGAGCGCGCTCGAAATGAGCTAGGTTTGATCAAGCAAGGCGAGACGTTTTACCGAATTCTACCTGCCGAACAATAATCATGAATGAGCTTTTGCCTGTTGTAATTCCCGCCGCCGGAGTGGGCAAACGTATGCAAGCCGATCGTCCCAAGCAATATTTAACGCTGGCGGGAAAAACGTTGCTCGAGCAAACACTGGCACAAATCTCACAGCACCCGCAAATCGGCGATATCATTGTGGTGATTAGTCCAGAAGATGACTACTACCATCAATTAAACAGTATTGACCCCACCCGAGTCACGCGTGTTGATGGTGGAAGCGAGCGAGTAGACAGCGTTTTATGTGGTTTGCAGGCACTTACTCACAAAGGTTATACCGCAGACCAATGGGTTTTGGTCCACGATGCGGCGCGACCCTGTATAAGCCTTGATGATATTAGTAAGTTACTTGCTGTTCGCGACCAAGCCTGTGCCGGTGGTATTTTAGCGTATCCTGTACGCGACACGATGAAGCAATCGCAAGGTAGTGATGAGAATAGCATTGAAACTACCGTACCGCGGGAACTGTTGTGGCATGCCTTAACTCCACAAATGTTTCGCTTGGATGAATTAACCCAAGCAATTGAACAAGGGTTAACGGCTGAACACCCCATTACCGATGAAGCCTCGGCGATGGAGCACATGGGTCACACGGTTAAACTGGTAAATGGCAGTCCGACCAATATTAAAGTAACCACGCCATCAGATTTGGATTTGGCGGGGTTTTACTTGGCGAACATGCTCGCCGACAAACAAGATTAATGCAACGAGGAATAACATGCGCATAGGTCATGGTTTTGATGTACATAAATTTGGTGATGATGGGCCTATCGTGCTCGGTGGAGTCACTATCGATTACGACCAAGGCCTGCTAGCTCATTCAGACGGTGACGTAGTATTGCACGCGCTTTGCGATGCCTTACTTGGTGCTGCGGCGATGGGTGATATCGGTCGCCACTTTCCCGATACCGACAGCGCCTACGAAAACGCTGATAGCCGCAACCTATTGCGACATGTGGTCAACTTGCTGATCCAACGCGGCTATTCACTGGTTAATGCCGACATTACCATTGTTGCACAAGCGCCAAAAATGGCACCGCACATCGATGCTATGCGCAACCATATTGCCCAAGACCTTAAAACCTCGATGAATTGCATTAATGTTAAAGCCACCACAACTGAAAAGCTCGGTTATACCGGCCGCAAAGAAGGCATTGCGTGTCACGCGGTAGTACTTATTGAGCAACGCAAATGACCCGCCTAACCACTTCACAATGGCAATATTTACACGACCGACCGCTTGGTCGTGGACGATTCAAACAGTGTGCTACTGACTTCATAGTCACCGAGCAGCTCGGCTATAAACCGATCGGTGAAGGCGAGCACATTTATGTTTGGATGGAAAAGCAAGCGCTCAATACCGCTTATGTAGCAGAGCAGCTTGCTAAATTCTGTGGCATACCACTTCGGGCAGTAACCTATGCCGGTCGCAAAGATAAGTTCGCATTAACTCAACAGTGGTTTGGCGTCCATTTACCTGGCAAGGTCGATCCCGACTGGCAGCAATTCACCTTGGAAGGCGCACGCATTACCTATTCGGTACGGCACAATAAAAAACTGCGTACAGGCAATCTCAAAGGCAACCA
The DNA here is from genome assembly GCA_964230255.1 of Alteromonas sp. Lineage (GTDB taxonomy): Bacteria > Pseudomonadota > Gammaproteobacteria > Enterobacterales > Alteromonadaceae > Alteromonas_E. Next base: position 12,847 of record CAXRGW010000036.1, on the reverse strand, counting down.
ATTCAGTATCCGTTTGCGCGGTGTGCGCGAGCCTAACGATATTGAGCGGCGCATAGAGCAAGTAGCAACACATGGCGCACCTAACTATTACGCAGAGCAACGCTTTGGTGTGCGTCGCAACAACGACGGACAGCTACAAGTTGGAGGTAACTTGGTGATGGCCGAGCGCATGCTGGAAGGTGAAGTCATTCGCAATCGCAACAAACGCTCAATGGCTATTTCGGCATTGCGCAGTTGGTTGTTTAATCAGATGGTCAGTGAGCGCATAGCTGCAGGTCACATAAATAAGGTATTACCCGGTGATGCCTTACAACTCGAGGGCTCGAATAGCTTTTTTATAGCCCAAGGCAATGATCCTGAACTCGTCGATCGTTTGGCATCTGGCGATGTGCTGATCACAGCGCCATTAGTAGGTCGAGATGCGCTCGCCACCACAAGTGCGGCGCTTGCTTTTGAAGGGGATTGTCTTAGCAACTATCAAGATATCGTGTCTTGTTTGGCAGACCTTGGGTTAAAACAAGAACGTCGAGCAGTTATGGTTAAACCCACGCAACTAAAGTACGAGTTCAGTGAAAACGATTGTATTTTACAGTTCTCGTTACCTGCAGGCTGTTATGCTACGGCAGTGTTGCGCGAAATAGTTAATATTGAAGAGGGCGAGTAAGTGAGGATCCTACTGAGTAATGACGATGGTGTGTTTGCCAAAGGCATTCAAGTGATGTACGAGCATTTAGCAACTTGTCACGACGTTACAGTGATTGCCCCAGATCGCAATTGCAGTGGCGCCAGTAATGCTCTATCACTCCACTCACCATTGCGTATCCAAAAAATGGACAATGGCTTTCACGCAGTCAATGGCACTCCCTCTGACTGCGTGCACTTGGGGGTAAACAGTTTCCTTGAGCAAGATCCCGAGTTAGTGATTTCAGGTATTAATCACGGCCCCAACTTGGGTGATGACGTGGTGTATTCAGGCACGGTGGCTGCAGCTACAGAAGGTCGCTACATGGGCCTACCGGCAATCGCGGTATCTTTGGCCAGTAAAACTGGCGAGCATTTTGCCACAGCAGCTAAGGTCGTATTAGAAATCATCGAGCAATTGCAAGCCCATCCACTACCGGCTAATCAAATTCTCAATGTTAATGTACCCAATGTACCTTGGGACGAATTAGCCGGTATGCAAGTAACGCGGCAAGGCCGTCGTCATCGGGCTGAGACTATGGTTAAATCACAAGACCCTTTTGGCCGCGAGATCTTTTGGTATGGCCCAGTGGGTGACGAACAAGACGCTGGCCCGGGTACTGATTTTTATGCGGTTGCCCAGCAGTATTGCTCAATCACCCCTTTGAGTGTGGACATGACGGCCTATCAAAGTATGGATGATATGAAAGAGTGGTTGAACAAAACCCGCTGAAGCCGGACAATAACCTAACAAGCACTAGAACAAACACAAAAAAGATTTACCATGAGATCGACTACACGCAAAGGTGATGCATTGGCCCAACTTCTGGTTCAAGAAGGGATCACCAACAACCGTGTTTTAAATGCTATTGCAGGTACTCCTCGCGAGTATTTTCTGCCTGAAGCACTGAAACATAAGGCCTATCAGAATACCGCTTTGCCAATTGGCCAAGGTCAAACCATTTCTCAGCCGTATATTGTGGCGCGTATGACAGAGTTGTTATTGGCAGCGCCAAATAACGCTAATAGCGTACTAGAAATTGGTACGGGGTCGGGCTATCAAACGGCAATTTTGGCCCAATTGTTTGCTCAGGTTTTCTCTGTAGAACGCATCAAATCGCTGCAGTTCCAAGCAAAACGCCGCATGAACCACCTAAATCTCCACAATATTTCAATGAAGCATGGCGACGGTTGGAAGGGCTGGGCGAGTAAAGGTCCATTTGACGCCATCATAGTTACTGCAGCGGCCAGCTCGTTGCCAGAAGATCTCACTGCGCAACTCAATGAAGGTGGCCGCTTGATTATTCCTGTTGGTAATGACGCACAAACACTATTGTGCATTGATCGCAAAGATGGTGAACTTAATACCGAAGAAGTTGAATCGGTGCGCTTTGTTCCTCTCGTAGCAGGCGCAATTGCATAAACTGACTGCGAGCTAACTAAACTGCGCAGATTGCAATGGAGAAGTAGAGCATGGATAAGGTGTTACTGCGCGTAGTTTGGCTTATTGTCATTTGTGCCGCTGTTATCGCCTGTAGCTCGTCTACTGGTCCTGCACCGGTTGTCAGTTTGGATATGACCATTGCCGAAGAAGCCGATCGCTTCGAGCAAGATACCTATAAAGTTCAAACCGGCGACACCTTATTTGCTATTGCTTGGTACAGCGGCAACGATTATCGCGATATCGCGCGTTACAACAATCTTTCTGCTCCCTACACCATCCACCCCGGTGAAGTGTTACGCCTAACCGCACCAACTGCACCACCGGTGGTCAAAACGGCGCCCGCTCCCCGACCCAAAGCACCAACTGGTCGTACCAGCATAATTTCTGAACAATCACCTGTTGACCAGCCTGCAGACCAGGCGTATGGTGAACGTGAAAAAAATGTTAACCGGCAGGAAGTTAGACGCCAACTCCCAACAAGCGTAGCGCGTTGGGTATGGCCTGCAGAGGGCGAAGTCATTGGCCGTTTCAGCAGTGTTGAATCAGGCAATAAGGGCGTCGATATCCAGAATGCGAGTGGCACTCCAATAGTTGCTGCAGCTTTGGGTAAGGTTGTGTATACCGGTGAAGCATTGCGTGGTTATGGTCGCTTGGTGATCATAAAACACACAGACACTTTTTTGAGTGCATATGCACATAACGACCGTATTCTAGTCGAAGAGCAACAATGGGTAGAAGCGGGCGAACAAATAGGCACAATGGGAAGCACAGGTACCACTGCGGTAAAGCTTCATTTTGAGGTTCGCTATCGAGGCAAGTCACTTGACCCGATGCGCTATCTTCCCCGCCAATAACAACAATAAATAATAATTTTAAGAGACAGAGGAGCTAAACCGGATCTAAACAATTAGGAGTGCAGTTGTGGGACATAGAAACAAAATTGTAACCGAACCTGAAAGCGCCACTGATACTGTCAATGATGAAATTGACACAGACGTAGCAGTAGCAGAACCAAATGATGCTGATATCCAAACGGCTGAAGCCGAAAGGATCAGCGGCGACAATTCTCTCAATACAGAAGAATTCACCAAAACATTAGACGCCACCCAGTTATACCTCGGCGAAATAGGCTTTTCCCCCCTACTCTCAGCTGAAGAAGAAGTGTATTTTGCACGCAAAGCCTTAAAAGGCGATGAAGCCTCGCGTAAACGTATGATTGTAAGCAACCTGCGTCTGGTGGTTAAAATCGCACGACGATATAACAATCGTGGCCTAGCACTACTCGACTTGATTGAAGAAGGCAACTTAGGCCTGATCCGCGCGGTTGAAAAATTCGACCCAGAACGCGGTTTCCGATTCTCAACCTATGCGACATGGTGGATCAGACAAACCATTGAACGTGCGATCATGAACCAAACTCGCACGATCCGCTTGCCTATACACGTAGTAAAGGAGCTCAACGTATTCTTACGCACAGCGCGTGAACTATCGCAGAAGCTCGATCACGAGCCAACGGCAGAAGAAATTGCGACTGCGTTAGACCGTCCAATTGAAGAAGTGAGCAAAATGCTGCGTTTGAACGAACGCATTACTTCCGTTGATACACCAATTGGCGGCGATGGCGATAAAGCCTTGCTAGATATCATTGCAGACGACACTGAGTACAGCCCAGAAGAAAATCTGCAAGATACCGACATTAAACAGAGCATTGTGCGTTGGTTGGGCGAGTTAAATCCTAAACAACGGGAAGTTTTAGCGCGTCGCTTTGGTCTATTAGGTTATGAGCCATCAACGCTGGAAGATGTCGGCGCAGAGATTGGATTAACTCGCGAGCGAGTTAGACAAATTCAAGTCGAAGCATTGCGTCGTTTACGCGACATGCTTGGCCATCAAGGTCTTAATCTGGAAGCGTTATTTAACCAGACTACTACGTGAAATCGACACTACGTTTAATACTATCAGGCATTGTTGCCTTCGTTTTTTATTTCGCATGGGCCTACTGGGCAAACAGTGGGCCCAACATCGACCCAGCCATGACACTGAAAAGCGCCCTAGTACAAGGCGCTTACAGTGGGCTGGTCACCTTGTTTTTCACCCTCATGCTGGAATACAGCAATAAACGCATGGCCAATAAATGCTTGGCATTGACCTTTATGGTGCCGGTGTTGTGTGCTGTGCACAGCCCTACCCGACAAGCCAGTGCCATGCGCCAAGCGATGAATGATGCCTTGAATTTGTCGGCCAGCAAGGCTGCTGGCTCTTGCTTACCGGGTGTAGTATTCGCGCCACTCATGCCGATCATTGTGCAGTCAATGTTTGTGATAGGCATTAATGTGCTCAACCACACTCCAAATTTATGGCTGACAGTAGCACCTTCTATATTTTTCAGTGCGATTTACGCCTACAGCTATAGTATTACCTTGTGGAAAAGTCGAGGTTCATCGGCCCCACATGATACTTTGGTCGAATAACGCGTTAAAAAAACTGGCGCTATCTAGATTGTTGGCTAAATTGAAATTAAGGGAACTGAGCAGGAGGACAGGCTTTCCATGTCGACTTCTAAATTTATCGCTCACGGTGAATATACACTGGATGTTGAGTCACACCTACTTGTTATCCGTGCGTACAACGGTTGGAATATTGAGCGTTCAGTAGCGTTTAAGGTCAATTTCGAACAAATGATCTTACGGCATTTTGTCGATCGCCCTTTCGCGTCATTAGTATGCACTCACGATTGGTTACCCACACCTGACAGCATTCCGGTACTCCAATCGATCACTACCTTTGCTATCCAACACGGTATGTGCGCACAAGCGTATTGTTTTTCAAGCAGCTTGGAAGCCGATGTTATCTTGAAAAAAGTATCCCCCCAGCCAGTTCCTAAATTTCGGCGGCAGAGCTTTTTTAATGAGCAAGAAGCGAGAAACTGGTTGGCCAGCCTAGATATTGGGGAACCCATACTTGCCAAAGGCTCTTAAGGAATTATCACAACTGAAGCAGTGAACGGACGCATGCTGATCGGCTGCTGCGTCACAAACTCGCGTATATCCGGCGCGTCCGACTGCCACAGCTTCACCTTTGTATCAGCCATAAAGCCCAAAGGTAGTGGCATTGGTTGCACTTTGAAATCCATGTTGAATGCTACATAGATGCGTTCACCCGCTTCGTTCGTGCGCGCATAAGCCAGGACTTGATTATCATCATCAGCGTGGTAGTAATCAGTTTTGCCATCGACTAATACTGGGTTTTGTGCACGCAATTGCGTTAACGATTGGTAAAAAGCATGCAACTCCGCATCAAAAGCGACTTTATCTGTTATACGTTCTTTGCCATACGGGTGGCCTGACTCATCATCGAAGTCGATACCCGGCCAAATAAGCGGCTTGCGATTATGCGGATCATCACTGCCCCACATGCCCATTTCATCGCCGGCATAAATTTGCGGTGCACCCGGTTGGGTAAATTGGAAGGCCAAAAAGGCTTTAACTTTCTGATACACCAGCTCGTCGGGCTTACCAATAAAGTAGTCATTCTCAGGCAGCGCTTTAGCGTCGTATTTGTATATATTTGAATTGGCAAATGAGGTCAGTAAACGCGGCGAATCATGACTGGCCGACATATTCATCATCGACAGCGCAAAGTCACGTGGGTAGCCTTGTTGTAGCTCTTGCAAGCGCGTAACGAGTTCAGAAGCGGTTTTCTTATCATCCGGTTGCGCAAAGAAGCCACGCGCGGCTCGATACCAGCGATAGTTCATCACCGCATCGTAGATATCGCCTTGCAACAATGAAGCTGGATCAATGAGTGTATCTGGCCACTGCTCCCACCAAATCTCACCGATGAGATAGGCATCAGGGTTAATCGAGCGGACAAATTCACGGTATTCACGCCAAAAGCCTAAAGGTACTTCAGCAGCTACATCTAACCGGTAGCCGTCGAGTCCATCAGAAGGGTCGCCATCACCGTTTGGATCTAGCCAACGCTTGGTTACAGCAAAGATATGCTGCTTAGCCGCTGCTGAGTATATTTGGCCTTCAAATACTTCAATACCATCGGAATGGTCTACGCGCACAGTTTCTTTGAGCTCCGGCATTTGTGCTACGCCGAACCAACCGTGGAAAGAGAACTCGTTTTCAGGCGTAGCTGGATCATCAAATTGGTCGACCCAATACCAATCGGCATATTTGGAATCTTGCTGATCCTCTAAAACGTCTTGCCAAGCCCAAAACGTGTTGCCCGTATGATTCCACGAATAGTCTAATATCACGCGAATACCGCGTTGCTTTGCTTGAGTAATAAGCTCAACAAAGAGTTTATCTGCTGAAGTCATAACCCATGTAGACGGATCGGCTGGTTCTTCTTGTGCGATCAGTGCTTTATCACCTTCAGGATCAGGACCAAAGTTCACATCGATATGACGCCAATGCCGTGCATCAAACTTGTGTAGCGAGGGTGAATCATTAAGTGGGTTAAAGTAAATCGCGTTAACCCCTAGCTGTTGAATGTAATCGAGCTTTTCAATCACCCCCTGCAAATCACCACCGTAGCGGCGCAGGCTTGTCATAGTTTCAAAGTTTTCGATGGGGTAACCGCCAGTATCAACTTTACCTTTTACGTCAACAAAATATGGGTCTGGCGCGTACCAATTATGGGTCCAAGGCGTAACTTGCCAAGAGTCTGGCACAAAGCCCGGATACCCGCCTTGTAAGTCAGCGATTGTTGGATCGTTAGAGGTATCGCCATTGTTAAAGCGTTCAACAAAGATTTGATACCAGATAGCGCTTTTGGCCCACTCGGGTGGTTGGTCGACTGGGTTTGGTTCCGGTGCTTGTGTACACGCACTAAGTAACAGTGCAGCGGAAAGACTCAAACTTGCAGATGTGATGCGCGACATTTGAATACCCAACAGGAGTAGTTAACAAATTGTTAACCATCCTACCGAGGGAATTCACTAGCGCAACTAGATTCGCATAGCATACGTATGCAAGGGATTATTAGCGGTGACGTTCCATAGTTACAAAGCTCAACTCATACTTATTGCGGTCATCGGGCGCGCGTTCTTCACGCTCAGTTTCACGCCATTGAGCCACTTGCTGATAATCAGGAAAGTAGGTGTCGCCTTCGATTTCAGCAGCAATAAAGGTTAAGTACAAACAGTCTGCAAGGGGAAGCATCTCTTGGTAAATCCGTCCACCGCCAATGATCATCACTTCTTCCACGCCCTGTTTAGCCACATGGTCAATAGCAGCCTCACAACTATTAACTACGGTTGCATCTGACAAGGTAAAATCAGTTTGCGATGTGATTACAATGTTCTCGCGGCCCGGTAACGCGCGACCAATAGACTCATAGGTTTTACGTCCCATGATCACTGGTTTGCCTAAGGTCACCGCTTTAAAATGTTTGAGATCCGCCGGCAAGTGCCAAGGCATCGTGTTGTTAGCGCCAATGACTCGCGCTGGAGTCATAGCAGCTATCATAGAAATTCGCATAACGACTGATTGCTGTTGTGTGCTGAAGATGGGGGAAGATACTACCCGAGTCGGGCTTTATTTTCGATAGCGGATTCCACCTATCCGCCATCGAATTTAACGAAGATATTACTCTTTGGTGTAAACCACATTCGGATGATCGTCTTCGTCATCCCAATCGTCATCATCGTCGTCAAAGTCTACCTGCTCCAAGGTGTTTTTGTGATAGGTGTCCCACTTAAAGTCGACCTCTTCTTCCTCTTCAACCTCTTCTTCTTCGGCTGGAAGCGATTGTATGAAGTCCATCACTTTGCGACACAACGTTTGCGTCTCAAGTTTTTGGAATGCAGAGATTTGATAATAATCACCTTCCCAACCGAGCTCCGCACTGATCTTAGCGGTTAGCTCTTCCACTTCTTCAGGCAATAACAAATCGATTTTGTTAAATACCAACCAACGCGGTTTAGCGGCGAGTTTAGGACTGTACTTTTCTAGCTCGTTGATAATGGCGCGGGCATTGTCGATAGGATCGCTACCATCTACCGGCATTAAATCCACCAAGTGCAAGAGTACTCGACAGCGCTCTAAGTGACGCAGAAACTGAATACCCAAGCCAGCGCCTTCAGCCGCACCTTCGATTAGACCTGGAATATCGGCAATCACAAAACTCTCTTGTGAATCCATGCGCACCACACCTAAGTTAGGCACTAAGGTGGTGAATGGATAATCCGCTACTTTAGGTTTAGCCGCAGATACCGCGCGGATGAAAGTAGATTTACCCGCATTCGGCATACCTAACAAACCCACATCGGCAAGCAACATAAGCTCGAGTTTTAGATTGCGTATTTCACCTGGCGTACCATTGGTTTTTTGTCGTGGCGCACGGTTCGTACTGCTTTTAAAACGTGCATTCCCCAAGCCGTGGAAACCGCCTTGGGCAACCTTTAAACGCTGACCGTGCTTGGTTAAGTCGCCCAAGATCTCAGCCGTTTCAACATCAGTAGCCCGGGTACCAACCGGCACACGCAACTCCAAATCAGCACCACCGCGACCGGTACAGTTACTGCCCTGCCCGTTTTGGCCGCGCTCAGCGCGATGGAAACGCTCGAAGCGATAATCAATCAGCGTGTTCAAGTTCTCATCGGCGACTAGAAAGACACTGCCACCGTCGCCACCGTCGCCGCCATCAGGGCCACCACGGGGAATATACTTTTCACGGCGAAAACCAACGGTGCCGTTACCACCATCGCCCGCTTCAACGCGAATGTCCGCTTCATCTACAAACTTCATGATTATCTCTATAGTTACTTAACTTGGATTTGCAAAGCCACACTTTGCCGCTCACTGACTACTGCTACTAGCGTTACAGGCCCGGAGCTACTAAGTGTAGTTAACGCCATCTTACTTTGCTATTTGGGTATGTAAATACCGCATAAAAAAACCCCGCCGAAGCGGGGTTTTTCGAAAATCACAAATATTACTCAGCTACGATGCTAACGTATTTACGATTCTTTGGACCTTTCACTTCAAACTGAACTTTACCGTCAGCTAATGCGAATAAAGTGTGGTCTTTGCCGATACCCATGTTGTCACCAGCGTGGAAACGAGTACCACGTTGACGAACAATGATGTTACCTGCAAGTACAGATTCACCACCGAAACGCTTAACACCCAAGCGTTTGCTTTCTGAATCACGACCGTTTTTGGTACTACCACCAGCCTTTTTGTGTGCCATGTGTTCGTGCTCCTATTATGCGCTAATGCCTGTGATCTTCACTTCAGTGAACCACTGACGATGACCCATTTGCTTACGTGAATGCTTACGGCGACGGAACTTGACGATTTTTACTTTTTCGCCACGACCGTGCGTAACAACTTCTGCTGTTACCTTAGCACCCGCTACTGAAGGTGTGCCGATTTTAACGTCATCACCATTGCTTACCATTAAGATGTCTTCAAACTCAACCGTTTCGCCTGGTGCTACTTCGATTTTTTCAAGACGAACGGTCTGACCTTCGGCCACACGGTGTTGTTTACCACCACTTTGGAAAACCGCGTACATAAATTACTCCGCTCTGCGCTCTATTGCGCTGATTACAAAAACAGGGCGCGGATTGTACGTGATATGGCAATTACTGGCAAGGCTTATTCTGATAAAAATGGCTATTTTTACAACACTTCTCACAAAAACAATAAGAAGCGGTGTTTTTTAGCGCTTAACGATGACAAAACAACCAGTAGAGACGTCAAAACTGAACCACTTAAGCAACCACAACTGTATAACTATATAAACAAAAAAAGTCCTTTTTGTCATCAAACACAACTGGATACCCACTCACATTTCTGTAAAATTGCAGCCAATTAATACAAGCGAGATTTGTTGTATCACGCATGGATAGAAACGCCATCCAACAACTAGCTAACGATGATATGTTAGCCGTAAATGCTCTGATCCAAGAGCAAGTGTCTTCTGATGTTGCACTGATCAATCAATTGGGTTTTTACATTGTAAACTCCGGTGGCAAGCGCCTGCGCCCGCTACTCACAGTGATTAGCGCACGAGCCTTGGGCATTGAAAGCCAACAGCACATAAGCTTAGCGGCTATTATAGAGTTTATTCATACAGCAACACTCTTGCACGACGACGTCGTTGATGAATCCACCATGCGCCGTGGTCGTGAAACGGCCAATGAGTTGTTTGGCAATCAAGCCAGCGTATTAGTCGGTGATTTTTTATATTCACGTGCGTTTCAAATGATGGTTGGCTTACAAAGCATGCGGGTGATGGATATATTATCTGATGCGACCAACCGCATAGCGCAAGGTGAAGTAATGCAGTTAATGAATTGCAACGACCCTGACACCACCGAAGCGCGCTATTTAGAAGTTATTTACAGCAAGACCGCGCGCTTGTTTGAGGCCGCTACACAGTTAGCGGCAGTACTAACTCAACAAGACGAAGCAATCGAGTTAGCTATGCAAACCTATGGCCGGCATTTGGGTACTGCCTTCCAACTCATTGATGACGTACTGGATTATGACGCAGACGCAGCTACGATGGGTAAAAACGTAGGTGATGATTTAGCCGAAGGCAAACCCACCCTACCCTTGTTATACGCGATGTGGAATAGCGAAGCTGACGATGCTGAAGTTATTCGCTCAGCGATCGAAAACGGTGATGGCATGCAGCATTTCGATAAAATCTCAGCGGTAATAAACGCGACTGGCGCATTGAGCTACACACGCCAACTAGCGGAAACCGAAGCAGACGCAGCAATAGCGGCGTTAGCTGTGGTGCCTGAGAGCGATTACAAGCAAGCGCTGATTGCCTTAGCGCACACGGCTGTTGAGCGTGACGCGTAGGGCTGCCAGTAACACTCTTTCACTTCTACTGCTGCTCATCGCAGCGAACGTAACATGCGTAAATGCCGATGCTGACAATCCTTCAGCTGATTGGTCTGTTGGCTGGGCGTGGGGCGAAGCCGCTTCGCGCTGGGAACTCGATGCAGAAGGCAACCTGTATCATTGGGATGACCCATATCGCGAGCTCAGCATCATTGTGATAAGCGCAGCCCCCTTGTTTCGAGCAATAACCACCGCAGTTAATTTTGATTACTATTTTGGCTTGTGAATTGGTGTCGCAGCAATGGATAGCGACGTGTGGATAGGTCGCCAAATTGGAAGTTATCTAAAGTTTGAGGACCGCGTAGAGTTTGGCCTTCGATATTATCAACATCAATTTAGCCTCAGGCTTAGCCATTTTTCTAACGCCGATATTGTAGATATTAATCACGGCGTAAATGTTTATCAGCTTGGCTACAGTTACTTCTTTTAATCGTTTTAAATTTCAGTCCAAAGGGCTCATCACTGCGTTGCCACCGCGCTGTAAAATATGCGTGTAGATTTGTGTAGTGCGCACATCCGAGTGCCCTAATTGGTCTTGAACCGTTCGAATGTCAGCACCAGCCAACAACAAGTGCGTTGCAAAAGTATGCCTGAGCGTATGTGGAGTCACGTTTTTGTGTAGCTCTGCATCATTGGCAGCAACACGGATTGCGCGCTGAATCTGTTTTTCATCAATATGATGGCGCCGTAAGCGATTGCTTTCAGGATCGATACTGCGCTTTACTGCTGGGAATAAGTACTGCCAATACAAAGTTTTATTGGCACCAGCATACTTCTTTCGCAGCATACTGGGCAGCCACACGCCACTGTATTGAGGACAACTCAAATCTTGAGCAAGTACCTGCTGAACCTTTTCAACTTGCAGTTTAAGCGGTGCAAGTAAACTTTCTGACAACGTGACTACCCGGTGCTTACCGCCTTTACCGTTCCAAATGCGCAAGCACTTAAACTCAAAATCAATATCGCCAACTCGTAAACGCACACACTCCATGAGTCGCAAACCACTGCCGTAGAGCAAACTCGCAGCCAAGTGATGCTGACTAGGGACAAACGACAATAAGCGTGTTACTTCTGGTTTAGTCAACACTACGGGTAGTTTCTTATGACGCTTGCTTTTCACGAAGCCCAAGTCTTCTGCAAGTGGTTTTTCGAGAACTTTAGTGTACAAAAACGTTAAGGCATTAAGTGCTTGAGCTTGAGTATTTGCCGCAACATTTTGCTCAGTAGCAAGTTTACTGAGAAAACGTTCAACAACCTCGCTCGGTTGTTCGAGCTGAGCCGGATGTTGATTGTTGGCATAGCGAATAAATTTGGCCATCCACGTGAGGTAACTTTCAATGGTACGTTTAGCATAACGCTTGCGTTGCATATGCTCTTGAACGAATTGCAGAAAGGGCGAAGGCATACATTTAGTCCTAAAAAGCCTTCACACTATGCAAATTTATTCTAAAAAAACACTGTACGGATAAACAGTTTTGGTAAGTGCTGCACGGTAACAATTTTTTGGCACCAAAATGGTGTTTTTAATTCCCCCATTTTGAAACATAAGTGTTACAGCATTTGGTTTCTTGGCACCTTCAGAGATATACCGTACACTAAACAAAAAAATTAAATCCCATATCGGCGGAAGATATCACCCCACTTTGGGATCGAAGCAATTGTTATATCGCAAGGAAGTAGTTTTGGGACTAGCTCAAAAAATAGTTCTGAAAGAAAGTGTATCTGTAGAAGAAGCGACAGAGTTTTTAGATTGGATTTGTGAAGATCTTCCTCATTCCAAAAAGGAGTGTGAGTGGGTTATTCATTCAATGGATGGGAAGAGCATGTCATTTGAAATTAGAATTAC
>CAXRGW010000035.1:0-50248 GCA_964230255.1 Alteromonas sp. | reverse complement strand
CCGCCTAAATCGCGTCGTTTATTAACCCAACCGTTAAGTGTAACCGTTTGATCCATGTATTCTGCGGTGATATTACCGCAATAATCAGTGCGCATTGAGAACCTCAAAAATAACCTCGCCTTAACACAACGTTGAAAGGTTGCTTAGGACATAAAATAGCGTGAATAAATAAGCCGGCAAGTATAACGAAGAGACTGGCGGAACACTAGGGCGTGTTGATGCTTATTAAAGTCTTACTGCTGCAAAATTGTACCGTAAGCATTAACACGCCCTAAATGTTTGAGGCTTGATTTATTTCCAACTAATCACACCCTTTTGACTCGGCGCTATACACGCGTTTATCTGCCAGAGAGAGCATGTTGTCAATATTGGCAGCATTATATAATGAAGACACCGCCCCCATCGAAAAGGTTAACTCGTATTCTGGCAAGGGTATCTTGCTCGCTTAACACTGAGTGCACCGCTTTGGTAAACAACACCTCATCACCAACATTATACCTAAACCGGTCATTTATTGATTTAACGCGGTAGAGATCAATGGCGGCAACAATTAGTGAATAGTGTCCAGCGGTAGCCAGATTAAAAGCCACACTTGCTGCGCGCATCCAGGCACTGCGATTGGGTGCGCCAGTTAATTCACCGGTCAACGCCAATTCACGCAAGTTATTGGCTTTGCGCCACTGCAACACGATTAGGGCTGAAAGTGTCTAACCGTTCTCTGTTCAATATGCTCAGCTGAGCATTGCGAACGATTAAGTGTTGGCGAATTAACCTCTCAATATTAACCGCGTCACCGTCAATATTGCGAGAAGCCCCAACGATGGCAACTAAAAATGTGTTATCAGCGGCGGTAGTGCGCGCGACACTGGCGAACTGTAAAGCAGCTGCAGTTGCGATTAGCGTCGTTAGGGGAATGAAAAGTGTTGGTAATGCGCTTCAGCTAGCCATTAGCTAACACGTGTTTCGTAGTGCATGCTCATTTGTGGAGATTCACTTTGACCTGGAATATCAAATTGACGAGGTAGTTCGGCTAACTCTTCTAACGGCAGAGGGGGACTAAAATAAAAGCCTTGCATGTGTTCACAGCCTTGGGAGGCTAAGTAAGCAATTTGAGCTTCTTGCTCAATACCTTCAGCGCAAATTGTCAAATTCAATCGTTTGGCTAAATCAATGATTGTACCTGTAACCATTCTACTGCGCTCTGAAGTCTCTAACTCACGAATAAATTGGCGATCGATTTTCAAAGTATCAATGCTGATTTGGGTTAAATAGCCCAAAGATGAATACCCTGTACCAAAGTCGTCCAACGAAATTGCACACCCCATATTACTTACCCTGCGGAAAAATTTATCGCTCGTGGCAAAACTCTCCAAGTACGCAGACTCCGTAACCTCTAATTCGAAGAAGCGCGGGTCGACATTGTATTGGTCGAACATATTGGTAATGAAATCAAACAAGGCTGGGTTGCGTAAATCAAACGCAGACAAGTTGACCGACACACGGAAACGCTGGGGGAAAATGGCTTTGATTTTCTCTAGGTCTCGACATGCTTGCGCAAGCACCCAAGAGGTAATTGCTGGTATCTTACCCCCCTGCTCGGCAATTGGTATGAATTCAGCCGGCGACACCATACCTAATATCGGATGTACCCAACGCAATAAGGTTTCAAAACCAACAATTTCGCCGGTTTGGCTGACTTTGGGCTGATAATGCACTCTAAACTCGTTATTGCTAATAGCCGAGTTAATACTATTGGCAAGCATAAGCTTACGCTTGTGATCTTCGATCATTGAACTGTCAAAGATTGTGTAAGTACCCTTGCCTGCGTCTTTCGAGCGATACATTGCTATATCGGCGTTACTCACTAACTCATTCAATTCAAAGTTTGCGTCCGTCGCTCTAGAAACGCCAATACTAACACCAACAAATAAATCCAAGCCGTTGTAGCAAAACGGCTCTTGAAACGCGTCTATTAAGCGGTTAGCCATTCGATGAATATTAGTTTCGGTCGTCTCACGAGCAGGGATAACTAAAAACTCATCGCCACCGAGACGCGCTACCAAATCGCCGTCACGCATTAGTGCGCTTACACGGCCTGCCACATCAATTAGCACTTTATCGCCGGTTTCATGCCCCAATGAATCATTAATACTTTTAAAACCATCGAGATCGAAAAACATCAAGACTAAATCCTCTTCTGCGCGCAATGCGCGGGCTAGCTCGAGTTTTAATGTATCCATAACGAACTGTCGATTAGGCAGCCCTGTCAAGCTGTCGTAATTCGCTAATCGCGTCATAGTTCGTTGCTGGTCAATAAGCTGGGCGGTTTGCTCGCGATTAATTCTAAGTTCGCTTTCGATGGTAGCAATCATGCCGTTTATATTTTTACCCAAGCGCGACACTTCGTTATTGCCTTTAACTTCGAAGCGCTGTCCGTAATCCTTGGTAAATTGCAGTTTTTGTGTGAAGTCAGAAAGCATGACTAACGGCCGCATTCGATTGCGCAATGACCACGAATA
Organism: Alteromonas sp.; assembly: GCA_964230255.1. Lineage (GTDB taxonomy): Bacteria > Pseudomonadota > Gammaproteobacteria > Enterobacterales > Alteromonadaceae > Alteromonas_E. Next base: position 47,729 of record CAXRGW010000035.1, on the reverse strand, counting down.
CAATAACGCCAAGGCGATAAACGCAATAGCTACAAACGGCAAGGTAGCCAACACCAATTGTTGTTTGCTATTAGAAAGGGTTGTATCGATATCGTAGATAACTACCAAATAACCTTGGGGGTATTTGCTCTCACCTATTCGATTTACGCTATACAAGTAATCGCCACTGCGGTAGGTTCCGAGCGCCGGTTCGACAATACTACTGGACAAATTATCTACCGTTTCTAAGCGCTTCTGACCGGCTTGGCCAATGTATTGCTGAACGACGTTTAACTCGCGATCGTATACGTTGGCAAAAACAATGTCGGGATAAGAATCAAAGCGCAGTAACGATGCTGTCAACGACACAATATCCAGTTCCGTGCCCATTACCAATAGCAGATCATTACTTATATTAGTTGTCAGTGACTGTAAGTTGGCCGTGGTCGTTTTTAGATATAGTGTTTCGTGTTCATTAACCGTCAACGCCATGATCGCTGCTGATAAGGCCAGTGTAAAACTAAGCGCTGAAACCAACAGCGTTACTTTAATACTCGAAAACAGGCGATCAAACATTGGCTTAAGGCTTCACTTTTAATTTGGCTTGGACGTAAAGACTATGCGGCACATGCATTAAATCAGCAATGCGTCTAATCACATGCTCTTCGTACATATCAAGTTGATCATCGGCGTAAGCAACTGACCAAAGCTGCTCTATAAAGGCGGTGCGTTCTGGTAAATCGTGATGTTGAGTTAGGATCCGGGTAAATTGAACTAAATCTACTGCATTTTCTGCCTCCGCTTCACCTTCGAACAGTAAAGCATCTAACTCTGTGTCACTGAGTTTAAATTCGCTAGTCAGAATTGTACGCACTTTTTCGCGCTCGGCATCCAAAAGTTCACGGTCGGCTCTAACCACTTCAAACAATAGCGCGGCACTCGCTAATTCAAGCGTATGCTGGGCTTCGGGCTGTTCAGCCATTTGTCGTTCGAAGAGGGTTAGAAAAGACTTAATCATTACTAATTCACTATGGTCAATCTTGTGAGTTTATACCAGCGATACCTTGGCGTCCACGCTGGCCGATCAAGGAAAAACCATGAAATGATCCATATCCAGCCGTATACCAAACCACTCACCTATATTGTGGTCGTGGTGACTGGGCGCGAGACATAGCAACGTATGGCTTTTGTCACTGCCAGATTCGGTTACGGTCAAATAGTACAGTATGTTCGCGCCGCGGAAGTGTCGGTTTACGACCATTGCTTTAAACGGACTGTCATCATCATGCACAATATCGTCAGGTCTTACCAATAGGTGCATGGGCCGTTCGATTTGGGCTTTGGCACCATCGCAATACGTTGCGTGTTGTTCATCAAACTGTCCGATTGCAGTATGCACCACGCCGTCAGCATCTAGGGTCGCTTCAAGCATTACGCTTTCGCCAATAAACTTCGCTACAAAGGAGGTTTTAGGCTTGTGATATAAATCCCAAGCGCTCCCTACTTGCTGCATCTTTGCGCCTTGCAGGACCGCAATTTGGTCAGCCATTGCAAAGGCCTCATTTTGATCGTGAGTTACCATAATCGCAGTTGCTCCGGCAGCTTTGAGCATGCCGCGAACGTCTTGTGCGAGCTGCTCACGCAACGCTGAATCAAGACTAGAAAATGGTTCATCAAGCAATACAAGGCTGGGTTTTGGTGCAAGAGCACGCGCTAGAGCCACACGCTGTTGTTGACCACCAGAAAGTGCATGTGGATACGCATCTCTATGCGCCGAAAGCTCCACGAGTGCCAAAAGCTCAGTTACACGGTTGGCGATTTCAACGGCATCCAAAGCGCGCAATCCAAAGGCAATATTTTCGGCGACGGTCATATGTGGAAACAGCGCAAAGTCTTGGAAAACCATACCTATGTTTCGCTGATTCGGAGCAAGCATGACTCCCGGCGCAGAAACGGCTTCACCATCTATCTCGATCTTTCCAGCACGAGGTTGAATAAAGCCAGCAATAGCACGTAACAGGGTAGTTTTACCGCAACCGGAGGGACCTAGAATACATCCGATCCGCCCTGCCGAAAGATTGAAAGAGACGTTTTGTAAAACAGGTGTATTGTCAACGGCATAGCTAATGGCTAAATCGGTTACAGTTAACATCAACCCTCGCTTTTATTATCAATGGTTTTCGTGATCAAAAAAATCGGCACAATACTCACAGCTACAATAGTCAAAGCCGGTAATGCCGCATCAAACAAACGCTCATCAGAAGCCATTTCATAGGCTCTAACCGCCAACGTATTAAAATTGAAAGGCCTTAGTACCAGAGTTGCAGGCAACTCCTTTAGCACATCAACAAACACCAACAATCCCGCGCTTAACAATGAAGCGCGTAATAGTGGCAGATGAATCCTGCGCAATAACTCAGAGCGGCTAGCCCCCATTGTTTGCGCGGCTTCGTCCAAAGACGGCTTTATGCGTTGCATTCCCGCTTCGGTGTTTTGCAACGCTACGCTCATAAATCGAATACAGTAACAAAAAACTAGCGCGAGTATGGTCCCCGATAATATAAGACCAACATATTCACCCGTTATTGCGTGTACAACATTGTTAATAAGGCCATCGAACCAACCCAAAACTATTAGCGCACCAACCGCAATTACCATTCCCGGTAATGCATAGCCCAAACTCAGTAAACGTACCTGCCAACGGCTAAAGGCAGAAGCAACCCAACGGTTTTGATAGCTGAACAAAGTTGCAATTAATACAACGATAGCTGCCGTTGTAAGCGCCAAGCCAAAAGTGGCACTTACCAACTGCCAATAATCAGCCCAAACGACATGGTCTAAGGTCATCGATGCCCAAATTAATAGCTGTATAGATGGGATCAAAAATCCCAATATAAAAGGTAAGAAACAACAAGCGCTGACTAAAACGTTGCGCCATCCTGATAGTACCGTTCTAGTCGAGGGTTTAACTATAGACTGCTGGAAGTATTTTAATCGGCGCCGACTATGTTGTTCAAAAACTAATAACACAAGGACAAATAGACTTAACAGACCTGCCAGTTGAATTGCTGTAGTTCTTGACCCCATGGCATACCAAGAACGAAAAATACCGGTAGTGAAAGTGTTAATACCGAAAAACTGCACTGTTCCATAATCGGCTAAAGACTCCATCATCGCCAAGGAGGCACCGGTAAATAACGCCGGTCTTGCAAGTGGAATACTGACCTTAAATAAGTATTTAACACTTGTGTAGCCGTGGATCCTGGCAACCTCTCGCATACTTGCACTTTGCTCACTAAACGCAGTTCGGGCCAATATGTAAACGTAGGGATATAACACCAGCGACATCAATATAATAGCCGATGGTAAAGAGCGGACTTGTGGAAACCAGTAGTCGCCAACCCGCCACGCAAAGACTTCACGCAGCAACTGTTGAACCGGGCCTGAAACATCTAAGAGACCGGTGTAACTGTACGCAATAATATAAGCAGGCATAGCCAAAGGCAGCAGCAGAGCCACCCGCAATACGCCTCTTCCAGCAAAACTGTAGTGACTCATCAACCATGCCGTAAGGGTTCCTAACAACAGCGTACCCAATGCCACCCCTAGCGCCAAAATAACGCTGTTGATCACATAGCTAGCTAATACGGTATCGATTAGGTGCTGCCAAATAGCCAGCTCAGGAATAGCGAAATGGCCGAGCACAACAGCCAGCGGCGCTAACAGCGCCGCGGTTAGTAACACTAAAATGTTGGGTTTTAAATTGGTTGTTAGAATCGGTTTAACCACTGACAATTGATATTATTGCCAACCAGCTCTATCCATTAATTGCAGAGCGGCGGCATTACCTGCACCTACTTTGTCCAAGTCTACACTGAGCGCTTTAAATTGTCCCATGTCTTGCATCAATGGACTCCATTGCACACCTTCCAAAACTGGATACTCGTGATTTTCCTGGGCGTACCATTGTTGACTTTCGGCCTTAAGCATAAATGCGATTAATTGGTTCGCCGCATCGGCATTAGGCGCATGCTTTGCAACCGCAATCCCGGAAATATTTACATGGGTACCAAAACTGTCTTGATCCGTCCAAAGCACTTTAACAGCCGTTGCCTGTTGTTGCTGATCTGGATCATCCGAAGCAAGCATACCGGCAAGGTAATACGTGTTAGCAACGGCAATATCGCACTCGCCGGCCGCTACGCCTTTAATCTGGTCGCGATCGCCACCTACAGGAGGACGAGCCATATTAGCCACAATCCCCTGTGCCCATTGCTCTACTTGAGCTTCACCCAACTCCAGTGTTAAGGCTGCGATCATCGATTGGTTATAGATGTTGCTTGATGAACGTATGCAAATTCGTCCCAGCCATTCGGACTCGGTAAGATCCAACATACTCGTAATTTTACTTGGGTCGACGCGCTCTGGTGAATACATTATGGGTCTTGCGCGCATGGTCAGAGCTACCCAATGTTGTTGCTCATCACGCAAGTAGTCTGGCAGCAGCTGGGCGACATTTTCGACCTGCATCGCTTGTGTGAGATCAGCCGTTTTGGCGCGTACTAATCGACCAGCGTCAGTTGTAATTAACACATCAGCTGGGCTAAATTGCCCTTCAGTTTCCATCCGCGTGATTAGCGCATCGGCACTACCAGTAACAAGATTTACTTTAATTCCTGTCGACGCTGAAAATTCATCTAATAAAGGCTTTATCAGTGCTTCCTTGCGGGCTGAATAAACGTTTAATTCGCTCGGCTCAGATACCGGTTGTTCAGCGGTCATAAACCAACTGACAACACCAACTAATACGATTAACACAACTATAATTTTCAACGGTGACTTCACAAATAGCTCCTGTAAATTTGACGTTATTGATAATAATTCTCAATACCAACTTACACAAGCGGATTATTTGATTTAAGTCGTATAAATGCGATAAAGCAACGGATTACAAAGCCAAAATGACCTTCGCCGTGGTACCACCTGCCAAATATTCAACGCTTTCGCATAAAGAACGCAGCATAGAAATCCCTCGCCCGAAACTTTGTTCCGGATCGGGTATAGGTAATTCATTGACGTCGAAGCCTTTACCACTATCGGATACCAATAGGCAAAGACGGCGCTGCAGGGGGTTAAAAGATGCTTCGAAATTAACGAATCCGTCGCTTAATTGTTCTAATCGCTCAGCGCGTAACGTGTAATATTCTATAAAACCTTCGCTTGTTCGTTTCAGGCTAGAAGAAATATCTAATACACCGTGCTCTAAAGCATTGCTATATAACTCTGTCAAAATGGTGAATAAATCTGAACGTATCCAAGACAATCCCAATTGGCTGCATATCAGGTCGATAAAATGCTGAATAGATGCCCCCGCCCTGAGTAGTTCGGGATCTAAATCAACAGACACACGAAACGGCAAAGGTGTGACCGTGTTTTCTTTCCGCAAAGAAGACAAATCCTGGCACTGATATAGAGTTAACGTAACGTCATCATGTGCGTCCATTTCACCCATAAAGCCGCGCATATGTTCAATTAGGTCGGCAACGGATATATCAGGGTTGCCGATAAATAAGTCTTCTAAGCCTGACTCACCAAACATTTCGCCGTCTTCATTGGTTAACTCTATCAAACCATCGGAGTAGGCGAGTAATCGAGAACCAGCCATCGCTTCAAAAACTTCGTCTTCGTCTTCGAACTCACGGTCATCCAAGATTCCCAATGCCATGTGTTGAGACGAAAAACGTTTCTCCAAATTTCCCCTTGGCCCCTGTAAGAGTAAGTCCGGCATCCCCCCATTCCACACATTAAAGCGTCGACCGTTCTCATTTACTTCCACTATGGCTGCGGCAAAAAACATGTGAATGGGTAACAGGCCTTCGAGAGTCTTGTTCAAGGTAGACGCTATTTCTGAGACTGATAAGCCTTTCGATGCCATTGCCTGAAAGGCTCTCGTTACTGGCAATGCACCAATCGCGGAGGCTAATCCATGACCGGTGAAGTCGCCAATCAAGAAATACAAGCCACCATTGGGGCTCGACTCACATAGAAACACATCTCCGCTGAATTCAGTAGCAGGTATGTTGCGATAATCAAAAAACGGTGTAACCGCTGGGTTATTAATAATTGCTTTAGAAAAGATATGTTCGATGATTTCGTGTTCACGCTCAACTGTATGCCGGAAATAGGTAAGCTCTTGATTTTGCGCATTGATATTTGTGCTTAATTCGCGCGTCCGCAAATGAGCTTTTACCTTGGCCAACAATACCGTTTTATCAAACGGCTTAGACACAAAGTCGTCGCCACCCACGTCGAGGCAGCGCACAACTGTATCCTTCTCATCTAGAGAAGTAATAAAAATTATCGGTAAATAAACAACGTCATTACTCGTCTTTAAACGCGAGGCAACTTCCAAGCCATCCATACCCGGCATTACGACATCGAGCAGAACTAAGTCTGGCTTGATTTTTTCTGCTAGCAGCAACGCTTCATGCCCAGAGCGGGCTTCATAGATATCAAGATAGCCCTCCTCTTCAAGCATGTGAACCAATAGAAAACGATTGATCGACTCATCGTCTACGACCAGAACTCGCATGGCTATTCAATTTGGAACTTTTTGTCGAAGCGAGAAATCGTCAATATTTTCAAGACTTGTGGGCGCGAATGTGTGATTCGATAATTGCTCACTCTACCCTTGAGTACTTTTTGCATATTAAGCAACATACCCAATGCTGAACTATCCATGTACTCTGTTTCAGCTAAATCAACTTCAATAGTTTTGACAGAATCTGGGATTCCTGTATAGGCAGCACGGAAGTCCTGTACTTTGCCAAAGTCAAATTTCTCATCCATGCGAACAACTAAGGTTTTTTCATCTGCTGATAACTGTGCTTCCAAGGCCATAATTTTACGTACTCGTTGTTAAAGTTAGATAATAAAGATGTAATACTAGTGTAGCACTGCTTTTTACGCTTTGTGCTAATTAAATCATTGAAAAATATCAAGTCTACCTTAAAGGAATGCATATTATGTCTAACGATCGTTTGGTTTATTCAACCGATTCGGGGCGTATAAAACCGCAACAAAAGCCCGCAGCCGCACCACAAGGTGATGGAATAGTTAGGATCCATCGCGAAACAAAGGGCCGAAAAGGTAAAGGAGCCTCGATTGTTCGTGGATTACCTCTAACCAATACTGAGCTAAAAGCTTTGTGTAAAGAGCTCAAGAAGAAGTGTGCATGCGGAGGTGCCGTTAAAGACAATAGTATTGAAATTCAAGGCGATGTGCGTGACAAACTTAAGTCGTTGTTAGAGCAAAAGGGTTACCACGTTAAACTTGCCGGTGGTTAAGTGAGAAAAGCCGTTGTTAGACTTAGTTACAATGAACTACACTATTACTCAATAGTTAACGCCGAGTAGCACTCGCCAGCATTTTTGAGTATTTATGGAAAAACTATCGATTTCTGACCTAAACCTGCTATTAGTTGAACCTTCCGACACCCAGCGCAAAATTATCACGGCGATGTTACTGAAAGAAAACGTCAAAGAAATAGATGCCGTTTCAACAGTGGCAGAAGCGAACGCTGCGCTTAAAAGCCATGGAGCAGATTTGGTGGTCAGTGCGATGTATTTTGAAGATGGCACGGGGCTGGACTTAATCAAGGCGGTCAAAGAAAACGAAGCACTTTCTTCAACCCCATTTATGTTAGTTTCCAGTGAAAACCGATTGAGTAAGCTGGAAGAGTTTAAGCAAGCCGGTGTAGCGGCAATATTGCCTAAACCCTTTGAACCTTTGCATTTATCGAGAGCATTAAACGCTAGTTTAGACCTTATCAATACCGATGAGCTCGACCTTGAGTTATTCGATATCCACGAAGTACGCGTACTGCTTGTTGATGACAGTCGTTTAGCTCGCAACCATATTCGTCGCGTACTGGAAGGTATGGGGTTGCGCAAAATCCGCGAAGCGGAGAATGGCGCATTAGCACTAACTTTCTTAAAGGATGAGGAGTTTGACTTAGTGGTTACCGATTACAACATGCCGGAGATGGATGGTCGCGAATTATCTGAGTTTATCCGCTTTAACCCCGAAACAACGCATATTCCTATTATTATGGTGACTTCGGAATCCGCTGATAGTGCGCACATGACTAACATCCAACAAACCGGTGTTAATGCACTATGCGATAAACCGTTTGAAGCCACTGAAGTACGCGCCATGTTTGCCGCACTGCTGAGTGAATAATGGCGCTAATTTAGCGTTGACAAGCGTTGTTCTTCAACATACATTCAAGTAATGAATTTTATTACACTTATCGTTCGCTTTTTTATGTTTTGCTTTACCTTCGGGTGACGGCGGTCGGTAGTGTGTGTATCAACAAAACCTCCTACTGGGAGGTTTTTTTTTAATTGGGGATCATTATGGCCATTGATGCGCTAGAGCCACTTAGAAAATCTATCACCGCTGTTGACTCAGAATTACTGGAACTGTTGGCGAAACGCCGCGAACTTACCAACCAGGTAGCCGAAACTAAAATCAAACACCACATACCTGTACGTGACCAAAAGCGCGAAGAACAACTACTAATACGACTGATCAAACAGGGAAAAACGGCTGGCTTAGATCCCCATTACGTCACCCAGCTGTTCCATGTCATCATTGAAGATTCCGTATTAAATCAGCAAGCAATGCTGGCTGCACGTGCCAACCCAGACAGTGAGCTGCCTTTGAATCGTGTTGCGTTTCTAGGTGATAAAGGGTCATACAGCTATCTAGCAACGCAAAAGTACTTTTCGCGCCGCGCTGCTGAACTAATGGAAATTGGTTGCCAGAGCTTTGCAGAAATCATCAACAAGGTTGAAAAAAACGAAGCTGATTATGCGGTTTTGCCTATTGAAAACACCTCGTCAGGTAGTATCAATGAGGTATACGACCAGCTACAACACACTTCACTGAGTATTGTTGGCGAGCTAACCCACCCCATCAAACACAGTTTATTGGTTAAAGGTGATACATCTGTCTCGGCAATAAAAGTGTTATATGCACACCCCCAAGTGTTTGCCCAGTGCAGTCACTTTTTGGCTGAACTTGGCAGCGTGGAAGTGAAACCATGCGACAGTACTTCAGCTGCCATGATTACCGTTAGCGAAGCTAATGATCCGAATGTCGCGGCCATCGGCAGTGAAACCGGCGGTGCGTTATATGGGTTGCACGCGATTAAATCTAATCTTGCTAACCAAAAAGAAAACCACTCGCGCTTTATTGTAGTGTCTCGCAAAGCCGTGAGCGTGCCACTACAAGTACCAGCCAAAACCACACTTGTTATGTCAACGGTGCAGAAGCCCGGTGCACTAGTTGAGTCTTTGCTGGTTTTAAAAGACAACAATGTCAATATGACTAAGCTCGAATCACGTCCAATTACAGGTAACCCTTGGGAAGAAATGTTCTATTTGGAAGTAGATGGCAATATTGAAGATGGTCCGATGCAAAATGCATTAGAGCAATTGGCGGCAATTACCCGCTACTTCAAGGTTTTAGGTTGCTATCCTAGTGAAGAAATTAGTCCTACTCGAGTAGCTGCAGTTAATGCGCTCGCTGAATAGCGAGCGCCGTCATACTGAACTTCAAAGCGGCTTTCGGTAACTGACATTGTGAGCTTAATAGGTAGGTTTCACCCGATTCACCAAAACATTTATCGAGCCAATTCTGGTCATGAGTCAGTGCATTGGAAACCGTATGCAATGGAATTTGAAAAATTAAAATAGCAATAGGTCTGCCATCAAGGTATATCGGGGTAGATATAAAACCAGCCATTGCATCGTATGAAGGCAAATCACTAAAGAAAACCTCACCTTCAGCGGTGGCATTAACTGTCAATTCTAACGTCTCAGAAATACCCGTTCCCGCATATGGACCCGTTTTAACGCTGGTCTCTCAGAAGTATTGAGGGATTGACGTTGATTGGAGTAGCGATTGAGTAGAGTTGTTTACTGCGATGTTATAGGCCAACATCGAGCTGACAAGTATTACACCAAACACCAAGGAAAGAACGGTTAGTAACAGACGAGCTTTTAGCGTCATTTTGATCCCTTATATCCTTAAACGAGACAATAGACATAGACTAATAAACCTGACTTCGGGATAAGAAAAACTGCAAAGGTATGAATAAGCTATTTTAAAAGAGTTATCCAATAGGTATGAACAGTAGCCTTTTTTCTACCTAAGCATTTGATCATCATCAGCTTTTAGTAATAAGCGCTTACTATCGACCAAACATTTCTTAGCGTAATCGCCAAACCAGTGACCGATTTTTAAAAACTGTTTGATAAAAGCAGCTTTATCACCGGTTTCGAACAGGGCTACCGCTTCGTTGAAGCGCTCGTTAAAGCGTTTCAATAGCGCCACGTTTTCTGGGTCGTTAAAGATAATATCGGCATATAATTCAGGATCTTGCGCAAACAACCGCCCGACCATAGCCAACTCGAGTCGATAAATCGGTGAGCTAAAATTGGTCAGGCGTTCAAGATCTGGATTTTCGTGGCTTAAATGCGCACCGTAAACAAACGTATTGAAGTGACGCATAACTTGAATAAATGCCATTGCTCGGTCGTGCTTAGCGGCATCAGTTTCTTCAATTTTGGCCCCCCATACACGAAATTGCTCAATTAACCATTGGTACTTGTCTTGCTTACGACCATGGCAGACGACAACGACCTGTTTCACCATACCAGCAGAATCCGGACCAAACATTGGGTGTAAACCCAACACCGGCCCACTATGCTGCTGCAACATAGCCGCCAAGGGCTTAACTTTAATACTGGTGATATCTGCTAATATGCAGTCCTCAGGAAGACTGGGAAGTTTTTCAATAACAGGTTCAGTGAGGGTTATTGGCACACATATTAAAACCAACTTAGCATCGGCTAACACAACTTCAGCGTTTTCCCAATCTTCTTTTTCAATGATCACCACTGGATAATGGCTGCGTTTAAACAGCTCGACAAAAATTTGCCCCAGTGAACCACGACCTCCAACAATCACCACCTTGTTGATAGTTGAATTTGTTTGTAAGAAATCACCATCTTGAGTAGCGTACGATTCGCGCATGATACGCCGTAATAAGTCTTCGACTAGCATCGGCGAAACGCCCTGTTGCTCTGCTTGTGTCCGGCGCAGGGCAATCAATTGCGACTCACGCTCGGGCACATATATCGGCATTCCAGTTTGGCTTTTTACTTGCCCAACTTTAGCCGTAATAGCCGCGCGACGCTTTAGTAAATTGACTAATTCTGAATCCAATTGGTCAATTTCATCACGCAGTTTACTGAGTACCTGTTCAGGTGTATCTGACATACTATTGTTGACTCGTGTACTTACTTTGCCGTAGTGGTAATACGGTAATTAAACGCTCACGTGCTTGTGATATTACGCTCTCGGTTGTCTCCCAATCGATACAGCCATCGGTGATTGATACGCCATGGGCCAAGTCTTCTCTAGCAATACCATCACTTGCTTGATTACCGGCATTTATGTGACTCTCCAACATAACACCAATAATAGACTGATTTCCTTCTAAAATCTGATTGACCACGTTTTGCGCAACTAATGGTTGGCGTCGGTAGTCTTTAGACGAATTGGCATGACTACAGTCGACTACTAAGCTAGCCGTTGTACCCGCATCCTGAAGCTCTTTCTCACACTCAGCCACACACACACTATCGTAATTTGGTTGTTTACCACCACGCAGAATGATATGTCCGTCGGGGTTACCTTGGGTTTTTATGATGCTTACCTGGCCTTGCTTGTTGATGCCCATAAAACGGTGACCTGACGCAGCAGATTTAAGTGCGTTGATAGCGATTTGTAAACTACCATCAGTACCATTTTTGAAACCCACAGGCATAGACAATCCGCTAGCCATCTCACGGTGTGTTTGCGATTCACTGGTTCTGGCACCTATTGCTGACCAACTAAACAGTTCAGCTAGGTACTGAGGACTGATTGGATCAAGCGCTTCAGTCGCCATCGGCAATTCCAATTCAGCTAACCAAATCAGCAGTTCGCGCGCTTTGCGCAAACCAGCCTCAATATCAAACGAACCATCGATATGAGGGTCGTTAATCAAACCTTTCCAACCTGTTGTTGTGCGCGGTTTTTCAAAGTAAACACGCATAACGATATAGAGACTATCTTTACATGTCTCGTGCAGTTCTTTGAGCTTAAGCGCGTACTCTTTAGCTGCCTCAGTATCGTGAATAGAGCAAGGTCCGCAAACCACTAAAAGGCGGTGATCTTTGCGATGAATTATGTCCGCAATTGTTTGTCGTGACTCAGCAATCGCGTTAAGCGCTTTTTCACTTACCGGTAGTTCTTGCGCCAAAGCTTCCGGAGTAAGTAGAACTTTTTCAGAGCTAACGTGAATATTGTTTATAGTGTCCTTTAACATGGATCTCTCAGTAACGTCTTATGAAAATATAAATTAAAAAGTGAAGTGGTAAAACGAGGGTGCTCTGTCTTTGTATAATTATATTTACAGCCTAGCCAAATGCACTTACATGTAAAACTTGACTTTCCAGCAAGACATATAGTTTAACGCAAGCGTTGCGCTAGAATCAATCCAAGTATGCAGCTTTTAGAGGAAAAAAGTAGAAAAATGCTAGCTGAATGAGTCCAGCTAGCACCCATAGTATTAACGTTATCCCACGGCCGGATAAACGTAGCTTGCCTGAATACCCAACGGCAAACCTATGCCCCAATAGACAAGCAGGAATGCTGTCCAAAGTAATAGAATTGCGACGCTAAATGGTAGCATCAGTGAAAGCAATGTACCTATCCCGGTAGATTTAACATAGCGCTGACAGTACACCACAACCAATGGGAAGTAAGGCATTAGCGGGGTAATGATGTTCGATGACGAATCCCCTAAACGATAGGCCGCTTGAGTGAGGTCTGGTGAAATATTTAGCTGCATTAGCATAGGTACGAAAATAGGTCCAAGTAAAGCCCACTTCGCAGACGATGAACCAATAAACAAATTCACGAAAGCCGTTAAGAAGATGATACCGACAATAGTCACCATGCTGGGCAATGCCAATGATTTAAGGACTTGCGCACCTTCAATCGCCAATAACGCTCCTAAATTCGATTTACCGAAAGCGTCAATAAACAAAGCACAAAAGAAAGCCATAACGATATAATAGCTCATACCTTGCATGGCTTTAGTCATGCTGTCGATCATGTCTTTGGTTGTTGTGTATGTGCCTGACATAAATCCGTAAACAACGCCTGGCAGCAAAAATAACAAGAAGATTAACGGCACGATAGACTGCATAACAGGGGCAGCGAAAGAAGTTAATTGACCTTCACTATCACGCATCGGTGAAGTCTCAGGAATCAATATCGCAATAAGTGCCACGATACCGAGTAACATAGTGATGGTTGCTGCGCGCAATGCTTTAGTTTGTTTCGGAGACAAGTCTTCAAACTTAGGAATATCTGCCGGATCGCCATCAACCTCAACGTCTTTTAAACGCGGCTCAATCACTTTGTCTGTCAAATACCATGCAATACTGACAATAAGCAGTGTCGACGCTGAATTAAAGAACCAGTTATTCAGCGGATTTACTTGAATATCAGGGTCGATAATCTGTGCTGCACTTTGGGTAAAACTCTGTAGTAATGGATCGATGGCCGACGGTATAAAGTTGGCACAAAAGCCACCACTTACACCAGCAAACGCCGCAGCAATACCCGCTAATGGATGTCGCCCCATGGCATAGAAAATCACGCCAGCAAGTGGAATTACTAACACATACCCCGCATCAGTTGCCGTATGGCTGATAATTGCAACTAAAACAACCATCGGGGTTAGCAGGCTTTTCGGCGTCGCATCAAGCATCCGTTTAAGGCCAGCACTAATGAAGCCAGAGTGCTCCGCTACACCAACGCCCAACATTGCAACCAATACAACACCCAGTGGCGCAAACCCAGTGAAGATCTTGACCATTCGACTTAAAAAGTCTGCCAAGGAATCGCCTGTTAGAAGGTTATTAACCACCACCGCTTCGCCCGTTCGCGGGTCGATGGTGTCAAAACTAATGCCTGATAGCGCTGCGGATAAACCCCAGACGATTACAAGACAGATAAAAAATATAATGGCCGGATCAGGTAGTTTATTTCCCACCACTTCGACCTTGTCGAGCGCGCGAGTTACCCAGGTTGAATTTGTAGTTGTCATTAAGTTGCCTTGAGCTGTTTATTCTAGTTATTAAAAGCTCCATTATTTAACCACAGCCACAGCACTGTGGCTAATAATACCTGCTTTAATGCACTTCATTTTATAAAGGTTGTATTCGCGACAATATCCTTAGTCACTACCGCACCGGCTGCAATGATCGCACCTGAGCCAATCGTTACACCAGGCAATATAGTTGCATTGGCACCAACCCAAACATCATCACCAATAGTAATAGGCGCTATCCACTCTTCGCCACTGCGACGTAGGTCAGTGTCTTTAGGGTGAGTTGTGGCTGTTATTACTGCACCGGGACCAACCAATACAGAATGGCCAAACCTTATCGCTGCGCCATCCAAGATGGTTACATTGTGATTGAGATACAGACCATAAGGGGCAATGATGTTGTTGCCAAAGTCACAGGCAAAATTAGGCTCAATATGCGGATTAACCACGTGCGGCAAAAGTTTTTTTAAAACCTGCTTACGTTCCGATTTTTGGTCCGGTGACAATTGGTTGTATTGATGGCAAAGCTGTTTGGCTCTATGTAACTGTGTTTTATAAGGGGCTTGATGAGGAAAAATTTGGTCATACTGGGTCATTGCAGAGCCTTAAATGGAGCGCGAGTTAACAAAGATAAATAAGCTCACTAGGTAATTCAATAATTTGCAGATACAAAAAAGCCCGCTGACGCGGGCTTTTGAATTAGTTAACGGTAACGCAAAAATTAATAAATTAGTTAAGCTTCTCTTTGATACGTGCAGATTTACCTGAACGCTCACGGAGATAGTAAAGCTTAGCACGACGCACGTCACCACGACGCTTGACTTCAATCGCTGAAATAGCTGGGCTGTGTGTTTGGAATACACGCTCAACACCTTCACCGCTAGAGATTTTACGTACTGTGAAAGACGAGTGCAGGCCACGGTTACGCTTCGCAATAACAACACCTTCATACGCCTGAAGACGCTCTTTATCGCCTTCTTTTACACGCACTTTTACAATTACTGTGTCACCTGGACCAAACGCAGGAACGTCAGTTTTGAGCTGTGCTTGCTCAATTTTCTTGATGATATCTTGACTAACTTTGCTCATCATATCCTCACTGTCGAGTTAACTGTCATCTTGCTGCTTCTGCATTTGTTGAAACTCTTCAAGCAAACGCTTCTGCTCCTCAGTCAGAGCTCGATAATTAATTAATTCAGGGCGTCGCAACCATGTTCGACCAAGCGACTGTTGCAAGCGCCACTGCCTGATTTTTTCGTGATCACCACTCAGCAACACACTGGGTACGGCTCTATCACCTAACACTTCCGGTCGCGTGTAATGCGGACAATCTAGTAGACCATCACTGAACGAATCTTGTTGTGCTGAATGCTGATGCCCCAATACACCCGGCTTTAACCGTGCGACTGCATCCATCAACACCATAGCAGCTAACTCACCACCACTTAGCACGTAATCCCCTATAGACCATTCTTCATCAATATGGGCTTCGATTACTCGCTCATCAACGCCTTCATAGCGTCCACAAACCAAAACCAAGTTATCCATTGCAGCTAATTCAGCTGCGCCAGCTTGGTCCAATTTGCGACCTTGCGGTGATAAATAAATCACCTTAGTGTTTTTTCCCGCTGCCTGTTTAGCAGCCAGAATTGCGTCAGTAAGCGGCTGAACCATCATTAACATACCGGGACCGCCACCGTATGGCCGATCATCAACAGTGCGATGTCGATCATGGGTGTAATCGCGAGGGTTAAAATGAGCGATTTCTAGCAAGCCATTTTTGACGGCTCGACCAAACACCCCTTCCTCGCTTATGCCATTAAGCATATCGGGGAATAGGCTAACCAACCCAAACCAACCTGCGGCTGGCATTTAAAACCCTGGATCCCAATCAACAATGATTGTTTTCGCTTCCATGTCGACCAATTTAATCACGCTCTCGCGGATAAATGGCAACATGCGTTCTTTTTGACCAAAAGCGTCGTTGCTCTGCGCTTTGACTAACATCACATCGTTAGCCCCAGTTTCGAACAACTCTTTGACCACTCCTAATCGGTATCCATCAAGTGTTTCCACCTGCATCCCAATAAGGTCACGCCAATAATAATCATCACTTTCAAGTGTTGGTAACTGGCTGGCAGTAATCGAAATCTCCAAGTTTTTGATGCGTTCCGCATCGTCTCGGGTTTCGATATTGCTCAATTTAGCTACTAACGCTTTGCCGCTTAGACGCCATTGCTCTATCTGTATTTCCTGCTTATCGCCGATAAACCAAGGCGAATAAGCAAAAATGCCAGTTGCTTCATCGGTATAGCTATTGATTTTGACCCAACCTTTAACGCCATATGGCGCTCCGATCTTGCCTACTACCAATGTGTCAGACGCTTGACTCATCTATACCTCAATTAAGCATTGCTTGTTCGCGAACAAAACTGCTTATGCAGCTGCTTTTTTCGCGTCTTTTACCAAGCGTGCAACGCGGTCTGATAAACCAGCGCCTTGACCAACCCAGTGTTCAACACGATCAAGATCTAAGCGTAAACGCTCTGCTTGACCCTGCGCTGTAGGATTGAAAAAGCCGATGTTTTCAATGAAACGACCGTTGCGCGCACGGCGGCTATCTGCCACCACAACTTGATAAAATGGGCGCTTTTTAGCACCACCACGCTGTAAACGAATAATAACCATAAATGCCTCAACTCGTTGTAGCGTTATCGTCAACTAATTACCCTATTTTAAGCGCCACCCAAAGGCACACCAAAATTAAGGTCGCGAGATTATACGGCAAATGATTGTTAAATCAAGCGGTTTGGACAGATAAATAGCCCAACACTGGGTAGTTGTAGCAGTTAATTGTGCAATGTTTGAATGCTACTTTAGCTGCTGATTAAATTTGCCAACCCAAGCTGCCGAAACTGGGCAAAGTTTGGTTTAGCAAATAGTTACCAATGTTAAGTCAAAATATAGGAGAAGAGAACAAAGTATATTTAACTCCCCTGTGCGAGTAAAAATCTGCAACAAACTATTTAGTATCGGTTAACGTCACTCACTTGGATTTAGTTGCTAAGATGGCTCTAGTTTCACCCACTTTCATTATCCATAGATCGTGGTCAGCAAACCCTTTTGCCCTTCCCGCCCGCTTAAAACGTATCGGTGGTTGAAACATGGGCTCATCGGATAAACTGCTAATTGTTCCCCAATGAGAGGCAATTAGTGTTTTGGCGCATACCTCTTTGCCTATCTGAACGGCTTCTTCGGGATTGACATGGGACATCCACAACAACTTTCTTGGTTCATAAGCACCAATAGGTAAAATAGCATAGTCAAACGCACCATATTTACTTCCAATCCGATTAAAAATGGTTTCTGAGTATCCGCTATCACCAACAAAAAGAATACGATTTTGGCTACTTTCAATGACCCACGAAGCCCACAAGGTTTTATTGCGGTCGGAGGTATTTCGTGCGGAATCATGAACTGAAGGCTCGGCGGTAATGTCTATACCTTGAATAGTCAACGATTGTCCCCAATCCATTTCTGTTACCTTGCTATAGCCTCGTTCGATAAAAAAAGGCTTGAGACCCAAAGGAACTATTACATGAATCGCATGTTTGTTTGCTAATTGTCGCACCGTTTGATCATCTAGGTGGTCGTAATGATTATGTGAAACAATCAGTATATCAATGGCCGGTAATGTATCGACGGGTATGGGTAAATCAACAAAACGCTTCGGGCCTGCCCATGCCACCGGACTGGCATATTTTGACAAAAAAGGATCCGTCAGAATTGTCACATCAGCCGTTGTGATCAAGAAACTGGCGTGCCCCAGCCAAGTTATACGATTACCATCAATTGAGTTCAATAGTTGCGTTGCTTGTAAAGTAGTAAGTTGATGCCCATCAGGGATATCTGGAACAAACAATGAGTCCCATGCTCTGCGCAGATAAAAAGTAACGCCTTTAGGCGCCGCGGTCTCTACAAAAGGATAGTTTTGATATCCTTCACTCGTATGATGTTTGGGTTTATTTTCCAACGTCGCTTGCTCTCCATAGTCAGAGCGGTTAGAAGCACAGGCAATTAAAACAGTCAACATAAGTATAATACTGATCAATATTTTCATGTGATTCATTATTTACTCCGAAATGTGAGAGCAGAGTATACCTTGCGCGTGCTCTGTCTAGTTACTTTGTTTGAAGTACAGTGACAGTTAACTGTTTTATGACGTGCCCGATCTAACATTCTAGAGCAACAACTAATGATGTTATCAAATGACGTTAGGACACTGCCCTTTGCGGTAATAAGACCCGGGAGTATGTATCTGTTGTAACAAATAGAAGCCCTGACCACAAAGACGAGTGCAGATTACAACAGCATCCGGCGGGCAAAGCGGCTTACTATTGCTGCAAAATTGTAAAAGCAGCACTCCAATAGTGTACATTGTCTAGCGACGCGGCGGGAACATGCCTCCAGGGCCGCCCATACCGCCCATTCCACCAGGTGGCATCATGCCCTGCATATTGCGCATCATTTTCTTCATGCCGCCACCTGACATTTTTTTCATCATTTTTTGCATTTGCGTAAATTGTTTGAGCAAGCGATTTACGTCTTGGATTTGAGTACCCGAACCTGCGGCGATACGCTTCTTACGCGAGCCTTTAATCACATCTGGGCGAGCGCGTTCGGCAGGTGTCATTGAATTTATTATAGCTTCCATTTGGACAAACTGCTTATCATTCGCTTTGTCTTTCATTTGCGCGCTCATGTTGCCCATACCTGGCAGTTTATCCATCAGCGACATCATGCCACCCATGTTACGCATTTGCTCGAGCTGCTCTTTGAAGTCTTGAAGGTCAAAGCCTTTGCCTTTTTGCACCTTTTTTGCGAGTTGTTGAGCTTTCTTTTTATCAACCTTACGCTCGACCTCTTCAATCAAAGAGAGTACATCCCCCATTCCCAGAATACGTGACGCTAATCGCTCTGGGTGGAATGGCTCTAAAGCATCTAATTTTTCACCCATGCCCAAGAATTTGATTGGTTTACCCGTAATATGTCTTACCGATAAAGCTGCACCGCCGCGAGCATCACCATCGGCCTTGGTTAGTATCACACCGGTGAGCGGTAACGCGTCATTAAATGCTTTAGCAGTGTTCGCCGCATCTTGACCGGTCATGGCATCCACGACAAACAGAGTTTCAACTGGATTAACCGCCGCATGCAAGGCTTTGATTTCATCCATCATCTCGCCATCAACATGCAAACGACCGGCGGTATCAACAAGCAATACATCAAAGAATTTGAGTTTGGCATGTTCGATAGCACTATTTACGATATCAATAGGTTTTTGCAATATGGTTGACGGAAAGCATTCTACGCCAACCTCAGTTGCTAAGGTTTCTAACTGCTTGATTGCTGCTGGTCGGTATATGTCAGCACTCACCACTAAGACTTTTTTCTTCTCTCGCTCGGTCAAATGCTTAGCTAATTTACCCACACTGGTAGTTTTACCTGCACCTTGTAGACCGGCCATCAGCACTACAGCTGGTGGCATAGCCGAAAGATTTAGCTGCTCATTGGCACTGCCCATAACGGCTTCAAGCTCAGATTGCACGACCTTGATAAACATCTGGCCAGGCTGCAAGCTTTTGCTTACTTCAGTACCAAGTGCACGCTCCTTGACCTGATTCACAAACGCCTTTACAACAGGCAATGCTACATCAGCTTCAAGTAATGCCATACGCACTTCACGCAAGGTATCTTTAATATTGTCTTCGGTTAGTCGTCCTTTACCGCTGACATTTTTCAGCGTACGACTCAGGCGGTCGGTCAAATTTTCAAACATAAGTGTAGTTTTCTATGCGGTTATTGCAGTGTATTATACGCTAATTGTACGGCAGGATTAAATGGCTGCAAACAATTCAAATTGGCTGCACACCGATTATTCAACAAAACCATAGTAATTCCTTAATGGGTTGATTACTATTTGCGGACTATTAGTCAAAAGCCAACGTTCATTTCGCTTATGGTCGATTCTGTTACAATGCTCTTTGCGTTATTAGCGTGCCTTCTCTATATCGCAGCTAGTACTGTCTTATTGCGGCGTTTTTTTCATCGCGAGGGCCCACGTGATGGAATTAGTAGATTTCTAGCCATAGGCGCAATCGCCGGACACGCCGCTGCTTTGTTTTTAGCCATTAACGGTGGCGAAAGCCAAAACATGACAATGGCCAATGTGCTGTCGTTAGTCGCATGGCTAATGACCATATCAATGCTGATCAGTAGCCTGTATTTTCAAAATGTTATTCTGTTACCGGTAGTCTTCGGTTTATCGGCCGTGGCGATTTTACTCAGTGTTTTTGTACCCGATGCTTACGCGATAAACATTGCCTTAAAGCCCGGCTTGGTAATCCACATTACGCTATCGCTATTTGCCTACGGCACGTTAATCATCGCGTTATTGTACGCACTACAAGTCAATTACATTGGCGGAAAGTTAAAACAAAAAGACAGTACAATCTTACATTCGTCTCTGCCGCCCTTAATGATGCTCGATCAAATTTTAATCAAGCTTTTGTTTGTGGGCACAGGCCTGCTGTTAATCGCAATTGTGAGCGGCGGTGTATTTTTGGATGATATGTTAGACAAACAGCATATTCATAAAACCGTCCTTTCCATAATCGCGGCAGGAATTTACGCCATCATCCTTCTGGGTAATAAGGTTTGGGGTTGGCGCGGCAGAATACTGATGATCCAGGTTTCGGTTGGCAGTGTTATTCTTACTCTCGCCTATTTTGGTAGTCGTTTTGTACGCGAAGTCTTACTTTGAAACATTTTCCAGCCATATTGACCTTGCAACCGAAGGTAATGCGCACTACATTGTCATCTCAAGGGTAAACAAGGAAACCTAGTTGGACGCGATAACCACCAGCACCCTATTTATCATGTTGGGTGTGCTTATTTTGTGCTCAGCCTACTTCTCAAGCTCCGAAACCGGGATGATGTCTATTAATCGCTATCGTCTCAAACACCTTACGAGCGAAAAAAATCGCGCCGCAATGCGCGTCGACAAGTTACTTAATCGTCCTGATCGACTGATTGGCCTAATTCTAATCGGTAACAACTTGGTCAATATCGCTGCGACCGTAATTGCCGCAGAAATCTGCAATCGCTTATATGGTGATACCTGGGGACCATTAATCGCAACTATATCCTTGACGCTAGTTATCTTGGTGTTTGCCGAAGTAACGCCCAAAACTCTGGCCGCGATATACCCTGAGAGAGTCGCATTCCCAAGTTCAATCTTGTTGTTGCCATTGCTCACGTTAATGAAGCCATTTGTTTATGCAATTAACGGTGTAACCAATGGTTTGCTAGCGATGCTCAAAATTAGTCCTAAGGACAGTGACAATAATTCATTGAGCAGAGAAGAATTACGAACGGTCGTGTATGAAGCGGGATCAATGATCCCAAAGCGACACCAAGACATGCTTGTTAGCATACTCGATTTGGAAAACGTCACTGCCGAAGACATCATGATCCCCCGCAATGAAATATTTGCCATTGATGTTAATGATGACTGGAAGGATATCCAGCGCCAGTTAGTTAACTCGCAACATACTCGCGTATTGCTCTATCGAGATACCATTGACGATGCCGTTGGCTTTGTCCACGTTCGCGATGCTTTGCGCTTGCTGTCGAAAGACCAATTTTCAAAGGCAACGCTGTTACGCGCGGTAAAAGAAATTTATTACACACCGGAATCGACAAAACTCCACACGCTTATGTACAAATTCCAATTGGAAAAAGAGCGGATAGGATTAGTCGTTGATGAATATGGGGATATTCAAGGTTTAGTCACGCTAGAAGATATCCTCGAAGAAATAATTGGTGATTTTACCACCAGTATGATCCCAGATCACAGTAAAGAAGTTACGTTACAGCAAGACGGTAGCGTGCTTGTTGATGGCAGTGCTAACGTGCGTGAATTAAACAAAGAGATGGGTTGGGAACTGCCAACCGAAGGACCAAAAACACTGAGTGGCTTAGTCGTAGAATACCTCGAAGAAATTCCCGAAAATAATGTTAGCTTGCGCCTTGATGGTTACCCCGTAGAGATTGTCGACATAAGCGAAAACAAGATAAAAACCTTAAGAGTAATGCCGTCATTGTACCGTTCTCCCGCATCGTCTAAAGATGACAACTAAGCTCATTTTTTTTGCAGTTTAGCTTTGTAGTAGCTCACTTTATCATTCAACGCATCCAACTTACCAATCAGTGACTTCAGCTCGTCGTCGTCGGCAATATCGGCTTGTAAGCGATGTTGCTCAAGAGCTTTTTTAAGTTGCGCAGGCAACGCCAGTGTCGGTCGAGTAGTCATGTCCTTGGAAATAAAATGTTTTGACGATTGATGTTTAGATATATCGGTTAGAAATACTTTTTCTAAACCACTAATCGTGCTGATGATGCAAAGAAATTAAGCGTCCACCGCCACTTCTGATTTCAACATCGATAACGGCAAATGCGCTGGTAGAAAAAATGGGCGGCATTTCTAGATTTGCTAGTTCTGCCGTTAAGAAACTGACTAATGGCATGTGGCTCACTACAAGCACATTGTGCAATTGCTCGGTATCATCCAAACAGTAACCCAAAAGTAAATCTGCGGCTTCGCCGACTGGGCCATTTGGCACAATTAACGAGGTATCGAGGCGTTTCTCTACACGATGCCGGATGGAAACTATGTCGAAAGTTTGTTGTGTTCGAGTATAAGGACTGACTAATGCGAGGTTAAAACGCAGGTTGTTTTGCATGAACGGCTGCATATCGACACTGGCTTGTTTTACTTGTTCGCGCCCCCTATCAGTCAGTTGGCGCATTTTATCATTCGACAGAGACGCTTCAGCTTCGCCATGACGAAGTATAAAAAATCGCGTTAATGACTGACCAACACCATTCATATTTTGTAAATTAGGTTTTTTTCGCTACGCTACTCTGTAATATAGATTTACGCACAAACTGAAACTATAGGCAAAGTGTTTTGCAGAGAATTTTACTGAATCACTTATGCGTTTAACTTTGGATGAACAAAACGACAGTGACTTTCGACAAACAAAAATTCGCTACAACCAAGACCGATGCGGAATTGGAGTTGCTGCATATTGCCGGAGAAGATCAACACGCTTGCGCAATCACAATAACCTTTGGTTGCGGACATTTTAATGATCCTACTGATTGTCAAGGTCTTGCGCATTTACTCGAACACTGCTTATTCATGGGCAACCAGTTCCAGACCGAGCCGAATCAGGTCGTCAGTGAAATAGAGCAAATCGGAGGGCAGATAAACGCGCTAACTGCGGGTGAAACAATGACCTTTTTATGTCGTTTCCCCCTTCAGAATCAGTCCCAAATTCTTACGCTATTGGCTAATTTAGTCTCTCAGCCTTTGCTGCTTGAGCAAAGTATTGCCCAAGAAATTGAAACTATCGATGCAGAATTTATTTACAAACGTAAAGACGACTTACGTCGACTCTATCAAGTCCACAAAGAAACCTGTAATCAGGAACACCCTTTCAGTCAATTCTCGGTCGGCAACAAGGCTATTTTTCAACAGCACTCGTTTACCAAACTAAGGGATTTATTATGTGATTATCATCAACGTTACTTCGTTGCCCCAAACTGTAAGATTGCGCTTATATCACCGCAATCACATTCCCAAGCAATAACGGCGTTATCTAACGCGTTCTCGTGCATTCCAGCCGCGTCTGGTTTTGCCCGTTGCGTGTATCCAGAGCTCTATTTAGACGCGCATAAACAGCAGGTTATCGCAGTTGAGTCACTGAGTGAGGCGCGTCGTCTAATTGCCACCTTTACGTTAGGTAAGATGACGCCAAAAGATATTGAAACGCTAAGTTTTATCAGTCACATGCTAGGCGACGAAGGCCCAGGCAGCATATTGTCAATGCTCAAAGATAAGAATTGGATCATTTCACTCAGTGCGGGCGGTGGCATTGAAGGGTCTAATTTCAAAGATTTCAACATCAATATGCAACTTACACCGGCAGCGGAAGATCATATCTACGATATCATTCATTGCATTCTGACCTATATAGAGAAGTTGCGAGTGGCCGACTCTCTTGAATGGAGAATTGAAGAGAAGGCACAACTCAACGTTTTGTTTAACAAACAACGTAAATATCTACCAGACCCCGACTTGGCCAGCCACTTTGCAGAAGGGTTATTATATTATGATTTACAACAAATCCTTGACCTACAATCGAACCAGGTCACTTATGATGCGAATGATGTACTTGGTTTATTAGAGCAGTTAACGCCTGCCAATTTACGCATAAAGTCTATTGCCAAAAGCATTGAAACAGATACCCTTGCTAAATGGTACGATACGCCTTACAAGCGATTTTCTGTGCCAGCAGAGTCGCTGACTCTATGGACAAAAACCAGTAATCCGCACATCGACTTGAGTGCTCTACAGCTGCCCAGTCCCAATCCATATATTGGCAGGCAGCAAGAAAGGCGTAAAGCGCGACCACAAAAACTGTTGCCCGAGCGATTGTGGCACTCTCCTAGCGCTGAATTATTATGGGCGACAGACGCATTGGATAATTCAGCTAAGGCTGATGCATATTTGTCATTAGATTGCCCGTATAATACTGGTGGAGCTCGCGTGCACATGGCAAAAAAGCTATGGCTAGCGTGTTTAAACGACCTCATTCAACAGCGTTATTATGCCGCCGAAGTCGCAGGGCTGAATTATCGTATTTACGGCCATCAAGGTGGATTGAGTATTCACACCTCTGGGTTTGGCTATAAACAAAAACACCTGCTCAACGATTTGCTCGAAGAAGTGTTCAGCCAAACTGACTTTTCTACCATTTTTCAGCGCTTGCAAAGCACGCAAATAGACAGTTTAAAAAATCATCTTCTCAACAAGCCGGTTAACCGTTTGTTTACCCGTCTCGGCGTTATCATTCAGCGCTATAGCTATGCGCCACAAACACTATTGGAGCATGCTAGAACCTTGTCTTTGGAAGAAACAATGGATGTGCGTGGCGAGCTCCTGTCAGAGCACTTTATGCAGGCATTTTTACACGGCGAATGGCGTGATAATGACGCTCAAAGTATCATTGAGCAGATGCAGCAAAAGCAAGATTTCAATCATTCAGTAGCACCAATCAATCGAGATGTTTTAACTCTGCCTGCAAGTACTACATATTTTCAACAAATAGACAGTGTGCACGGTGACGCCGCTGCATTGATTTTTTTACAAGCACCAACCACAAATGAATTAGACACCGCGCTTACCATTGTTCTAGAACAGCTGTTGGCGACGCCTTTTTTCGAGCAATTAAGGACGAAAAAACAGTTGGGTTACGTGGTAGGTAGTGGTTATGTAACCCATAATGCACATCCAGGCATGGCCTTCTATATTCAATCTCCAACCCACAGCGCCAAAACTTTGATCAATGAAATAACTGGATTCCTCATGAGTCAATTCGAACACATTGACTACTACGAAAAATTCTGGCCGCAAATTCAAGCCAATATTATCCGCCAACTGATGGCGCCGGATCTTAACTCTGGAGCCAGAGCACAGCGCTTGTGGATCAGCATAGGCTTAGCGGATCCAACCTATGACCGTAGCCGACGAATAGCGGCCGCAGTGCACCATTTGACCTTTGAACAATTAGTCTCACATGCGAGAAAGCTAATACAGCGCAATTCGTTTGGAGAACTGGTACTTTACAGCTTTGGCAACCTCGATAAATCAACCGATTTTGCTGCCCGCAGTCACACTGTGCACATTGACGATCTCAGCCTGTTTAAAAGCACCATGCCATACGCGTAATTCATTCTTTGTTGATGAATTGAGCAAGAGGCCCTTTCAGACGAGAAATTACTTGTGGATGTGGGTGCAAATTGGCATATTTAGGCTTAAGCGCAGGGAATGCAAATTCAACACACAATTATTAGAAGGCAAGAGACATTGCCCGAGGGTTTAAGTGCGAATAAA
Source organism: Alteromonas sp. (assembly GCA_964230255.1). GTDB lineage: Bacteria > Pseudomonadota > Gammaproteobacteria > Enterobacterales > Alteromonadaceae > Alteromonas_E. The sequence continues at coordinate 21,492 of CAXRGW010000035.1, read as the reverse complement.
TAGAACCACAGGTTGTTCTTTTTGCTTGTGTTTTTTAACCATCCTCGTTTGGATGGTAAGTACGCCTGCCTCTGCACAAAACGACTTTCGCCCCGCTTTCATCAATACCGACCTCGAAGCCGCCCAAATCTATGCGATCGTTGAGGACCGTCACGGTTTTATATGGGCAGACTCATCCAAAAACGGTGTTAGCCGTTTCGATGGTTACAAGATCGTTAGATTTGAACACATCAAAGGAGATTCCTACAGCCTAGTTAGCGGTAAAGTCACCGACATAATCACTGATCAACTAGGCCGAGTTTGGGTTGCGACTAGCGGTGGTCTCTCTCGATATGACGATTCCCAAAATCGCTTTATTAACTACACCGCTGAAAATAGCGCACTGGCAAGTGGCAACGTTACGGCCATTTCACAAGGCAGCAACGGTACGCTCCTAATCGCAGACACCGATGGACTTTATCAATTTGTGTTGAGTGAAAATCGCTTACAAAGAATAAACTCGCGAGGTCTACCTTCGACAGGGATCAGTTTTATCTATGACGATATCGATAAGATTTGGTTAGGCTCACAAGAACAAGGTATCTATGCATTAGACAAAGAAACTCAACAAATCTATGACCTGCAAGATTCCAATCCTTGGTCCATTCAATTGCCATTTGCTCAAATGTACGCGATGCAAAAATTTGCTGGCAGCACATGGATTGGTGGTCTACACGGCATTTATGAGATTACGCCAAATGATGTCATTCGACCAGTATCAGCGTTAAACGACAATCAGATTGAAGTGCGTGACATCCAGGTGCATGACAATAAAGTGTGGTTTATTTCTTCTAGTGGCATTTTCACGATGGGTAATAACCGGCTGATTAGTCAACAACTCATTAACCCCATCGATATAAACCATAACAGTAATTACCTAGAAAAAATGCTGGTCGACCGCAACAATGTAATTTGGATAGGTACTGAAGACGGAGCATATAGACGCCTACCCTACTCGCCTTTCGCGCCTCGATTGATTGATTCCGTAAACCAAGAGGGTGAGATGCAAAATATTGGTGGTGTTTGGTCGATTAAGCAATCAAGCACTGGCGATTTATGGTTTACCACTGAATCAAACATTATCATCCGGATGCCGCTCTACGAAGAATCGAGCAAGCAATTTGACAATCCGACTGAGTACCCACTGTGGGACATTGTAATTGGCGAAGATCAAAGTATTTGGTTGGCCACCTCTGGCGGTGTGTATAATTTTGCAGTTACTGAAGACGATAAACTCGAATTAATCGAGCAGTATTTCACCGGTGACTTGATTGACAAACTATACGCGACTAGTGACTCCATTTGGCTCTGGCACGATACAGAAGGGTTGATTCAAATAAACCAAAGTAGTCGTATGGTCACTCGCTTTGCTGCCCCCAGCTTGATCAATCTCCTCTTGCCCGTTGGTGAGGACGAACTCGGGCGTCTCTGGTTTAACTCTAATTTGGGTTCAATAACATTTGAACCTAACAGTGGACTGTTTGATGCACCATTCCACGCCAATGCAAACCACCCATTACACGGTCAACAGCTTCTTTATTTCTACGCCTATGCCGGTCATTACTATGCTGTAACCGCGTTAGCAGGTTCCTACAAGTTAGATAAAGCCTCACTAAATGTAGTTGATCATCTTGAGAGTCGAGTAGATGAAGTGATGTCTGCCAAGGGTATTGACGACGCATTGTGGTACTCGGGTCCTCGCTCTATTTATCAAGTAAATCTACCACAATTGCAATATGGAAGTTACCTTACGTCGAAACGATTCGGTGAAAACGAGCATTGGGACGGGTCTATTGCCAAAGGTGACGATGGCGCCCTATTTTTCGGGGGAGAAAGAGGGATCTCCATGATCTACCCTGATTACGTTGACCAACCCAATATCATCAGCAATGGCCCCCGATTGCCTGAGCTTCTTCAATTGCGAGTTTTTAACACCATCGTTACGCCAAGTGATGAGCCAAGCGCGACATTATCCACAAGTATTTATCAAACCGACTCCATTACACTGGATTACAAATCTTCTTTCACTATTGAATACGGTGTAATTAACCCCGTAGATAGTCGATACACCGAATACCGCATTCGCGGAATAGACAATACTTGGGTAGAACAAACCAGTCGATCGGCGTCTTTCAGTAGTGTCGATTTTGGCCAATATCGCCTTGAAATCCAAGCGCGTATGTACAGCGGTGAATGGTCGCCCAGTAGAGTGCTAAACGTTGAAGTGTTACCGCCAGTGTGGTTACACCGACACGCATTAATCCTATATGCGTTCTTTATTCTAGTTATTGCGTTTTATTTAGTTCGCCAATACCAAGTCCGCAAGGCGTCACAGTTAGCTATTCGCGAAAGTGAGGAACGCTTAAAACTTACTCTTTGGAGTAGCGGCGACGAGCTATGGGATTGGGATATATACGGCGGCCAAGTACATCGTTCAAATATATGGGGCACATTAGACTTTCCTCAAGATAGCATTCGCACGACTGGCGCTTATGATGCCAATATCCATGAAAACGATATTGAACGAGTTAAAGCCGCACTAAATCAACATCTTGATGGTCAGACGGAGTTTTACGAAACAGCCTACCGAGCCAAAACATTTAAGGGTGAGTGGGTATGGATCCTCGACCGCGGCAAGGTTGTAAAGCGCGACCCCAATAACCATCCATTGCGGATGACCGGCACGCTCAAAAACATTCAACACTTGAAGCAAGCTGAAGAGCAACTGTATCTGTTTAAGCGCTCGATTGAGAATATTTCAGAAGGCGTATTTATCACCAATACCGACTTCAAATTTGTTTCAGTGAATAATGCCTACTGCAATTACACTGGCGAAACTCGTGAGAAGGCACTCGCTAGCTACTTGTTCTTTCACCAGTATCCTGACGCCTTTACAGAAGAGATTAAAAAGTCACTGCGCCAACGTGGCAATTGGTCTGGCGAAGTTGAATCATTACGTACCAATGGTGAACGCTTTGAGATGGAACTCAATATCGATGCTGTATACGGAGATGACAATATTATTAGTCATTACGTTGGCGTATTTTCAGACATAACATCGCGTAAAAATACCGAAAAAGAACTGTTAAAACTGGCTAATGTCGACCCCCTAACCGACTTACCTAACCGGTCATTCTTCCAAGCTAGTCATCAAAATTTAGTGCGAAAAGACATACCACACACACTAATCTGTTTGGATATGGATAACTTTAAGAAGATCAATGACTCTTTAGGCCACCAAACCGGCGATATTCTAATCAAGCAAATTGCTCGTCGAGTACAACGTACGACAGGCTCAGCGGCAACCTGTTACCGTTTGGGTGGTGACGAATTCAGTTTGTTGATCGAACACAAAGAAGAAGTACATACCATTACCCACTTTGCGCAAAGTGTTCTCGATACATTGTCACGCCCGTTTGTAATCAATAAGCAGGAATTCGTGCTGAGCGCCAGTTTGGGGATAGCCTTCTACCCCGAAGACGGTAAATCACCACAAGAGCTTCTGAAGAATGCCGATACGGCTATGTATTTTGCCAAGAATGGTGGCGGTAACAGTTATCAATTCTTCAGCGGCGAAATGAATCAAAATGCCGTCCGTCAGTTACAAATTGAAAACTTGATCCGCCAAGGCATTAGGGACAACCTGTTCACGGTGTTCTATCAACCAAAAGTCGACATCGCTTCTGGCAAATTAGTCAGTATGGAAGCCCTGGTGCGGTTTGAGCATCCTCAGAAAGGAATTGTATCACCCAATCAGTTTATACCGCTGGCAGAGCAAACAGGACAAATTATCGATATAGGCGAGCAGGTATTGCGCAAAGCCTGTGAAAATACAAAACGCTGGGTGAAAGATGGTTTATTTACGGGTCGAGTTGCAGTGAACATCTCTGCCCGTCAATTTGAATTACCGGATTTAGATGACCGGATTGATAGAATTTTGCGCCAAGTGGGTTTATCACCTTTACACCTAGAATGTGAGCTAACCGAAGGTACATTAATGGAAAACCCTGAGCAGGGTTTAAAATTAATGCAGCGCTTGCGTGAACGAGGCATACATTTGGCGCTCGATGATTTTGGTACTGGATATTCATCACTGGCATACCTTAAGCGTTTCCCACTTAACACCTTGAAAATTGACAAGGCATTTATTGATGATATCGCTGAAAGCAGCGTTGACCGCCATATGGCAGCGGCAATTATTAATATCGCCCACAACTTAGGCTTAAAGGTTGTGGCTGAGGGCGTTGAAGAAGAGAAGCAACTGTCAATATTACGACGCTATGACTGTGAGATGCTGCAAGGTTACCTCTACAGTAAACCATTGAGCGCGGACAAATTTGAAAAACTCCTCAAAGAGAACCAAAAACTGCATCAATTAATCGGTGAAACCAAGGTCTAATCTTTAAAAACCTAAGCTTTAATTGACGTCCCTACCCCAAATTCAGTCCCCGTAAACCACCTGAAATCAGCATAAATTATTGTTTTATCGCTATTTATTCACAGATTAAAAACTGGCATGCAAATCGCAACAATTAGTCGCGCGTCACAAAAATGGCGGGCATACCATTTAACAACAGACTGGAGGAGTCAACCATGTTGAAAGCGTTTGCAATAGCACTAGTGATGAGCACTGCTCAACCGGCAGTGGTAACAGAAGAGGGTGCTAAAGCGCCAACTGTTAGTGAGTCGATAGTGGTAGTAGAAAAGCCAATGGGCAAAAAGCGCCCTAGAAACAGACGTTTCTAAAAATTGGTGATGAAGGACGAAGTAGCTCTAGGAATGGAACATTCAAAGAGAGGCCTAGCCTCTCTTTTTTAATTTCGTCAGTTATGCAGATAACTGTACGTTGCCGAAGCCAACCGATCTGCGCCAAGCGACGTGCTTAGAGATACTAAACATTGGCAAGGCCACTGGACCAAGTACTAAACCAGCTACAGCCCATGGTTTGGGAGGCAAACCTGACTTAAACGCATCGACGTAGTAGTACACAGAAAAAAGTACAGATAAAGCAATCAACAACATAGATTTCTCACGCCTAAAATTTAAGTTGTAATATTTTACCCTTTTTTTAATATTTAAGTATCATTTTTATTGCTTACAATGAAAAAACCCGAGGAAACCTCGATTTTTTACTATTATTTAACATTTCACTAACGATGCTCTAGCACATCGTTAAAAGTTTAGTAAAATGTTTCGCCGCCCTCTGCCATCTTAACCAAGATATCAGCTGGGGCAAACTTAGCATCAACCGTCTCACTGTAATGCGTCAAGCGATTGACTACATGCTCTAAACCGAGCGTATCCATGTAATTGAATGGACCGCCTAAGAATGGTGGGAAGCCGATCCCAAAGATTGCACCGATATCGCCATCACGCGCATTGCGGATAACGCCTTCATCTAAACAACGAGCGGCTTCGTTGAGCATCATAAATACGGTACGCTCTGCGATCGTGTCGCCACTCATGCTTTTCTGTGGTGAAATGCCGAGCAAATCATACAAAGATTCATCAACGTCCTTACCTGGTTTCTTGCCTTCATAAGAATAGAAACCGCGGCCGTTTTTCTTGCCTTTGCGATCGTCTTCCAAGACTTTGTCAAACGCACCGGGTGCTACAAAACGGTCACCAAACTGTTCAACCAAGAATGGGATGATCTTAGTACCAACGTCGATACCAACCTCATCCAACAATTTTACAGGTCCGACAGGGAAACCAAACTTCACCAAAGACTTATCAATATGATCAATCGGCTCACCCGCTAGCAACACACAAGCAGCTTCATTCATATAAGGTGCTAAAATTCGGTTTACGTAGAAACCAGCACCATCTTTGACTACAACAGGAGTTTTACCCTGGCGTTTCGCAAACTCAACGGTGGTTGAGATTGTCTTATCAGAGGTTTTTTCATGGGCAATAACTTCAGCCAACGGCATTTTATCCACTGGCGAGAAGTAGTGCAGACCGATTACGTTTTCAGGGCGCGCAGCTTTCTCCGCGATCTGTGTAATTGGAATTGAAGATGTGTTTGATGCAAATATCGTCGTTTCTTTACAGTTAGCTTCAACATCTGCAACCATTTGTTGCTTCAAGCCTAGATCTTCAAAAACAGCTTCAATCACCATATCAGCGCTGCCAAATCCACTGTAGTCCGTCGCGCCAGTTAACAGTGCTAACTGTTGCTGCATCTTAGACTTCAACATAATCTTGCGTTTTACGCGTTTGTTGAGGATGTCATAGCTGTAACGGATAGCATTGGCTATACCTTCTGAGCGAATATCCTTGATACGCGCAGGCACTTTGGCTTTGGTCGCTGTTACATAAGCGATACCACCACCCATTAAGCCACCACCTAAAACACCAACCTTTTTCACTTTAGTCGGTTCAACACCGTCTACGCCCTGCTCTTTCTTCATGTCAGTTGTGGCGAAGAAAATACCGCGCAACTGCTTGGATTCAGGCGACATTACCAAGTCACCGAAATGACGTGCTTCAACGCGTAAACCGTCGCGCATACCATCGCTCATACCGGTCTCGATACAATCGATAATGCGCTCAGGCGCAGGATAATTACCTTTGGTTTTAGCAACGGTTTGCTTGCGAGCTTGTTTGAACAATGTATTGCGTCCAAAGGCTGTTTCTTCAAGCATACGGTTAACCATGCTTAATTTTGGCTTAGAGCGCTCTGGTTTTGCTTTCTTCGCCATCTCAACAGCAACATCAAATAAAATTGATTGTGGAACCATGTCATCAACGATGCCATATTTCTTTGCTTGTTTTGCACGCGCAGGTGAACCAGTCAACATCATCTTCATGGCTTGTTGGATACCGATCAAGCGCGGTAGACGTTGGGTACCACCACTACCAGGCAATAAACCCAGCTGTACTTCAGGTAAACCTAACTGCGTGATGTCAGCGTCAGTACACACGCGGTAGTGACATGCTAACGCTAACTCTAAACCACCGCCTAATGCAGGACCGTGAATCGCAGCAACAAATGTTTTAGCCATGTTTTCAATGCGATTGAATACGTCTTGACCACCTTTTGACAGGGCTTCAGCGTCTTCAGCAGTTGTGCATGCTGCCAGCATCGAAATGTCTGCACCAGCAACAAAAGAACCCTCTTTACCACTTTGCAAGACGACACCCTTGATGCTGCTGTCTTGTTCAATTTCGTCTAACATGGCAGTGATTTCATCACCAAAGGCCTGTTTCAGGGTGTTCATCGTTTCCCCTGGAACATCCATGGTCAAAACGGCTACGCCGTCGTCGCGTTTTTCTAGCGTAAATGCACTATCAGTCATTATTCAGTCTCCACAATCATGGCTGCTGCCAAACCACCAGCGGCACAAGCAGTCAAAAGACCTGTACCACCGCCACGGCGATGTAATTCATTTAACATTTGCGTAATCATTCGCGTACCAGTTGCAGCAAATGGGTGACCATAGGCAATAGAACTGCCCATGACGTTAAACTTATCCATATCGATTTCGCCCGTTGCTTTACTGCGTCCCAATTTCTCTTGGGCAAATTTATCACTCGCAAACATCTTAACGTTTGCCAGCGCTTGTGCTGCAAATGCTTCGTGCATCTCAATGAGCGTTAGATCGTTCAATGCCATTCCTGCGCGCTCAAGCGCCATAGGTGTCGCATATGAAGGACCCATTAACATATCTTCCCATACGTCGATCGCAGCAAAGGCATAACTCTTTAAATAACCTAATGGCGCATAGCCTAGCTCTTTAGCACGGCTTTCAGTCATCATCAAAATAGCCGATGCACCATCAGTCAATGGTGTTGCATTGGCCGCTGTTACTGTACCGTGTTTGCGATCAAATACCGGTTTAGGCTTAGCGTAACCTTCAAGCGTTGAATCGAAACGAATGTTATTATCGCGCTCAAGTGCACCTTTGAATGGCTCAGCATACGCTGTCATAACTTCATTGGCTAACTTGCCCTCTTCCCAACTTTGGGCAGCAAGTGTGTGGCTGCGATGCGCTAATGCATCTTGTTCCGCACGTGTGATTCCGTGAGTCTTGGCCATTTGTTCAGCGGTCTGTCCCATCGATAGACCAGTTGAATACTCGGCAACGGCTGGTGGAACTGGTGCTAAGTCGCGAATTGATAGGCGCTTAAATATGGCAAATTTCTGTCCCATGGTTTTCGCTTTCTGCAAGTCGACTAATGCACGAGCCAACTTCTTAGACACACCAATCGGCGATACAGACGTAGAATCCGCGCCACCAGCCACACCCACAGAGATGTTGCCCGCAAGCATCGACTCTGCGATATTGACCGTGGACTGAAAGCTTGTCGCACATGCACGCGAGACGCTGTACGCGTCAGTCGCCACTGGCATATTGGTACCAAGTACAATCTCTCTAGCAATATTCGGTGCCTCAGGCATTTGCACAACTTGCCCGTAAACCAATTGCTCAACCCATTGAGGGTCTACGTTGTTGCGGATCAACATTTCATTGACCACCATTTTGCCCAAGTCAACCGCTGGAACACCATGGAAATAGGTTGCCATTTTCGCAAAAGGTGTGCGGAGTCCGGCAACTATTGCTATACGCTCACCATTGCGGGTCGTTAGATTCTGTTTCGTAGCCATAAAGAGGTCCTATGATAATTCAAACCAAGTGGTCTGACCTGTAAAGTGCGCTGATTCTTACAAAGTGTAAAGAGAATTTCAATCTTTAATCCTGCTTTGTTGTTTTTTTGTGCAATCAGGACAGTAAAATGTCACGTACAGAGCATAGTGGTTAATTAACCTTTTTGCCGTTGAGATTTGTAACAATATCCCTATATTTTAATGCGATGAATACCAGTAGCCCAACCATTGCGCTGTGAAGGTAAAAATAGCAGGAACCAAATCAAAAGTTTATGGACAAACTCAGCGAAAGGTTTAAAGGTCAAAATAGTTAAAAGGAAAACTGAATGGCAGTCGCGCAGTTTCAACAACTACAACAATATTTAAACAGCCAAATCATTGGTCAGTCGGCGTTGACGAAAAACATTTTAATCGCTTTACTGGCAGATGGTCACCTGTTAGTCGAGGGGCCGCCGGGTTTGGCGAAAACCAGAGCAATTAATGCACTAGCGGATGGCATTGATGCTGATTTCCATCGCGTTCAGTTTACGCCTGACTTACTGCCTGCGGACCTTACTGGCACAGATATTTACCGTCCCGAAACTGGTGAATTCATCTTTCAATCAGGCCCACTGTTTCACAACTTAGTCTTGGCGGATGAAATTAACCGTGCCCCCGCTAAAGTGCAGTCGGCATTATTAGAAGCCATGGCAGAAAGACAAATTACGGTGGGTAACAAAACCTATAAACTGTCTGATTTGTTTTTAGTTATGGCGACGCAAAACCCACTCGAACAAGAAGGTACATACCCGTTACCTGAGGCCCAGTTAGATCGTTTTCTTATGCATGTTGAAATCACCTATCCAAATGCTGAGAGCGAACTCGAAATTTTGCGTCTAACCCGCAATGAAGCTAAGAAAAATGCCAAAGTGGTAGCACCAACGATAACGCAAAGTACAATATTTGCTGCGCGCCAAGACGTATTATCACTGCATTTAGCAACTACCCTCGAAGAGTATATTGTGCAACTGATTATGGCGACGCGTTCACCGGTGACTTATTCTCAAGAACTCGGAGCGGCTATCGAATTCGGAGCCAGCCCTCGCGCGACTATTTCCCTAGAGCGCTGTGCACGTGCTCATGCGTGGCTAGCCGGACGAGACTTCGTTGGTCCCGATGACATTCAAGCTGTCTATCACAATGTTATGCGTCATCGCATAATTCTTAGCTATGAAGCAATGGCTGAAGGTAAGAGTGCCAACCAAATATTGACCCAAATACTTACCGCTGTACCGGTACCCTAGGCGAGTATATGGCGAAGCAGAGTATGCTGGCCCACAACTTGGCCGCTTACCACACCAACGGCGTTGAGTTAAGTGTTGCCGAGCTCGTGCGTTATCGGCACCACACGAAGGCTTTAGATTTGTCGCCAAAGGCAAATCCACAGGCGCAACTTTCTGGCAGTTATGTATCGCGCATTAAAGGACGCGGTATGGAGTTTAACGAATCGCGTCATTATCAACCCGGTGATGACATCCGAGCCATAGATTGGCGCGTGACTGCCCGAACAGGGAAAACCCATACTAAGGTCTTTCGCGAAGAACGTGAACGGCCAGTCTATATACTTACCGACATGTCGAGAACTATGCAGTTTGGCAGCGAGTTCGTGCTTAAGTCTGTGCAAGCCGCTCACCTGACGGCCCTGATTGCATGGGCTGCAATTGAACGCGGCGACAAATTAGGCAGTATTAGCTTCAATGATAAATACCATTTAGAAACTAAACCGCGCAACCGCCAAGCGGCGGTACTAACGGTTCTACACCACTTACTGAGATTACAAAATCAATCCGCCGAACAAGCATTGAAAAAGCAATCACAGAAATCTAAAGTGGACAGCTTTCACGACGCCTGTGCACGCTTGGTTAGACTCGCAAAGCCTGGCAGTTTGGTCTGGTTAATTAGCGACTTTCAACAGTTAAACGCGCAAACCACACGATTAATCAGCAATTTGTCAAGACACTGTGAAGTCCGAGCTGCGGTCATTAACGACCCGCTTGAAATGCGTTTACCTGACGCGGTAGAACGACAGTCTTTGACGGTTACCGATGGTACCAATCATCAATCAATTGTTCTGGGTGATACTCAAAGTAACCAAGACTATGCGTCTTGGGCTAATGTTAGACTAGAACAAACCGCCGAGAATCTGCAAAACGCGAACACTCATGGTTTTACTGTCAGTGCTGGAGTGCCATTACTTGAACACAATTTGCAACCATTGCGCTCTATTTTACAACAGAGGCTAGCGTAGTATGGATCCACTCGCGCAGTTACATGATATTGCTTTAGCAGAACCGACTGGTTGGTGGCCGCTGGCGTGGGGTTGGTGGGTTTTAATCGCAATAATAGTCACAATCACGGCAGTCACAACCTTTGTACTTGTTCGCCGTGCCAAGCTGCGCAAACCACTGCGGCAGGCACAGCAACAACTCGCACAGATCAACACTCAGTCTATGCCGGCACAGCAGCAAGTTGAGCAAATCAATCAATTACTTAAAATGTGTTGTATACATTATTTCGCGGCCTTTAATCCGGGACAGTTATACGGTAAACCTTGGATAGAGTTCCTTACTGCACAATTACCGCAGCGTCATCGGGCTACCTTTTTAAAAAAATCACAAACAACCTTGGTGCAGCTTTTTCAAGCGTCGGATTTCAATACTCCTGATGCCAATGCTTTAGTAGCAGCAGCGTCATTATGGTTAAAGCATGTTCAGCTTAAGGGAGGTAATCATGTTTGAGTTTGCATGGCTACCTATCCTTTTCGCGTTGCCTTTACCCCTATTCGTTCGACTTTTGCCAGCGCGAGAATCACCACAACTGCAGGCACTAACAATGCCTAATGTGCCTAACAATATGGCAGCGAAACAAGTGGTTAAAACTACGCCATGGTATGTAAAGGTGTGTGCAATTTTAGCTTGGTGTTGTTTGGTTGCCGCCGCAGCCCGTCCACAGTGGCTCGGTGAACCAGTAAGTATTCCAAATGAAGCACGTGAAATGATGCTGGCGGTGGATCTTTCTGGCTCCATGGAAACTAAAGATATGTTGGTCAATGGCCGACAAGTCGACCGTTTAGTCATGATCAAAAGTGTTCTGGCTGATTTTATTGAGCGTCGTTTAGGCGATCGGCTTGGTCTAATCTTGTTTGCTGATACCGCGTATTTACAAGCGCCACTGACATTCGATCGCGCAACGGTCAAAACGTTACTGAATGAATCTGTGATTGGACTTGTAGGTGAGCAAACCGCCATTGGCGATGCGATTGGACTAGCAGTAAAACGATTCCAAACTAAAGAAGAATCCAATAGGGTCGTAGTATTACTCACCGATGGACAAAATACAGCAGGCAACATTTCTCCTGACCAAGCACTGGAATTGGCCAAGTTAGAAGGCGTTACCATTTATACCATTGGTGTTGCCGCAGATAGTATGGTCGTTCAAAGTATTTTTGGCAGTCGTCGTATCAACCCAGCGCGAGAATTAGACGAAGCCATGTTGAGTCGGTTAGCAACCGAAACCGGTGGTCAATACTTTCGCGCTAGAGATCGCGACAGTTTGCTGCAAATTTATCAGATGCTCGATCAGCTCCAGCCAGTTGCTGGTGAGGCCCGCAAGATGAGGCCGCAAACTAGTTTGTTTATGTATCCTTTATTGCTCAGTCTACTGCTAGCCAGTTGTGTCATCTTTAATAAGTTGTTGCCGTTAATCACAACTAAACTACGAGCCACGCCAGCGGTTGTGGAGCGGCAATCATGAACGCCTTTATCGATAGTTTTGATTGGCAACACTTCCATTTTATTCGACCAGAGTGGTTATGGGGAATAGTTCTAGTTGTCCTGCTTGTAATGACTTTGAAGCGATTACAATCTAAACACAGTGGCTGGCAACAAATACTACCCGCCCATCTGCAATCTACTTTGCTTAGCGGTACTGCGGGTAGTGGAAGTAAGCGCCCTGCCCCATTGTGGCTAGTCGCTTTGACTGGCAGTTTGGCTATGTTGTTTTTGGCTGGTCCAAGCTGGGAAAAACTGCCTCAACCAGTATTTAACTTAAAACAAGGCAATGTCATTGTTATGGACATGTCGTTGTCGATGCGCGCTACGGACGTATCGCCCGATCGCGTCACTCGAGCTCGATTTAAAGCCATGGATTTAGTCCAAAAACTAACTGATGGTGAGGTTGGCTTGGTTGCCTATGCGGGTGATGCATTTGTTATCAGTCCATTAACTGAAGATGCCAGTAACTTGCTCGCCCTACTACCAAGTGTAAGCCCAGAAATCATGCCTATTCCTGGCAGTGAACCTATTCGTGGCTTTGAAGTTGCAGCTGACTTGCTCAGCAATTCAGGTTATCAACAAGGCAATATATTTTGGTTTACTGACGGTTTCGAACGACCTCAATTCGGTGAAATAGTTGACTTTATAGAATCCATTCCATTCACTGTGCACGCGCTGGCAATTGGCACACAAGATGGCGCTCCTATCCAACAAGTCAACGGAGAATTGCTCAAAGACGCGCGTGGCGCAATTGTAATTCCTAAACTTGAACCTAGTCACGTAAGAGCGGTAACACAGCGCACTGGCGGTGGGTTCTCTAGACTATCAGCGGATGATACAGACATAACTGAGTTAATTAGGTTAGCTAACAATATGCAACAACGTATGGAGCAAGCTGAGCAAACTGACGAGCTACTAGAAGGCGATGTGTGGCGTGATATGGGCGCTTACCTGGTGGTTTTGCTCTTACCATTGGCGGCTTATGCTTTTCGTCGTGGTTTAGTTTTATGCCTACCTCTTATTGCCGTGCCCCTTCTGGTACTGCAGCCGCACCCGGCTATAGCAACAGAGGCAAGTGAAAATGCCGTTCCCCTGTTAGATCGAGTATTCAAAACACCACAACAACTCGGTGAGCAAGCTTTTGAAGCAGAGCAATATGATCGCGCTGCGAACTTACTCCAAGATCCTCTATGGCAAGGCTCCGCCCACTATCGCAAAGGCGACTATGAAGCCGCACTTGAATCATTCAGCCAGTCTTCAAGTATCGACGGAGCGTACAACAGTGGTAATACTCTGGCTAAGTTAGGCAAACTTCAAGAGGCTATAGATGCTTATGACGAAGTGCTGAATATTGACCCTTCACATCAACAAGCCCGTGAAAACAAAGCATTGGTGGAGTCTTTGTTAGAACAACAGGGCGACCATCAATCAGAGCAACAGAATGAGGATTCTGACAGTGACCAATCGGAGTCGCAACAGCAAGAAGGCGGCGAAAACGGCGAGCAAGGCGAAAACAGCGATGACAGCCAATCGAGTGATGGTCAACAAGAGCAAAGGTCTGAAACTGAAGAGCAAAGCAACGAGTCTGAATCGAGTGAATCAGATCCACAAAGTTCTGCAGCAAATAGTCAAAATGATGGTACCGACGAAGCTAATATGCGCGAAAGTCAGGCGCCGCCTGAAACGCAAGAGCAAGGAATGAGTGAATCAGCCGAAGACTCGCAACTCCCGGATGCTCAAACACCTGAAGCACTGGGTGATGCTGAAGACACGCCATTGACTGATGAAGAACGCGAGCGCCAGCAACGATTACAGAACTTACTGCGTAAAGTACCTGACGATCCAGCTTATTTGCTACAGCGCAAAATGTTGCTGGAGAGCCAGCAACGAGCAAGAGAGCGTGCACCGCCTGGTGCTCGTCAAGATTGGTAATGAGAAAGGTAAGCAATGCTAAATAACAACAATACGCCAATGATTAATATTCAACGTTTGATGCAAAGTGCTAACGTGCTCAATCAGTCTATCGCCATGGCTTTGCTTTTCTTCTTTTGTGCGGTCCAGAGCGCTTATGCGAACGTGGAATCAGTATTGACGTCGGTTGATCGCAATCCTGTAATGCTCGACGAATCATTTACTTTGACCGTTGTTGCCAATGGCGATGTGGAGCGCGAGGCATTCGAGTCCTCAGTCTTACTCAAAGACTTCGTCGTAGGACAAACTTCGGTGAGTAGTCAAACCCGTATGATCAATTTTGAGACATCGCGCTCAACCACTTGGTCGGTCATTCTGTTTCCCCGTCAGGTAGGCACATTCGAAATCCCATCTATCACCATTGACGGTCAATCCAGTGCCCCTATTCGTGTGCAAGTCATACCGGTTAGTACGAGTACTACAGGTGAAACGCGCAATATTTTTGTTGAAACCACACTAGAAAACGCTGAGGTATATGTGCATCAACAGGTGCGCTATACGGTGAAGTTATATCTCGCTAAAGATATTGAGCGCGGTAGTCTGCAAGCACCTTCTTTGGAGCACGCAGAAATCCAACAAATAGGTAATGACGCTGAATATAGTGAAGTGGTCAATGGCAAGCGCTACCGTATCATTGAACGAACATTTATTGTTATCCCAGAAAAGTCTGGCGCATATACGATCAATGGTCCTATGTTCCAGGGTGAAGTATTTACTGATAACCGGCAGAGCTTTGGCTTTTTCAATCGCACCCAAACAGTCAATCGCGTTGGTCCTGCTCAGCAATTAACCGTATTACCTATACCAGCGGATGTTTCCGGTACCTTTTTACCCAGTGAATTTGTCGATATAACCGAAGAGTGGAGTGATGATTTATCGCAGTGGCGTGTTGGCGAACCCATAACAAGAACAATAACCTTAACGGCTGTTGGTCTTACCGAATCGATATTACCAGACATCAACGACCGCTATCCTCCTGATATCAAAACTTACCCTGATCAGGCAGGTACAGCCAGTGCTGAAAATCAACAAAATATAGTTGCACAGCGCATTGAAAGTATCGCGTTAATTCCTTCTAAACCTGGAGAGTTTGTCCTCCTCCCTGTGGAGGTTGAATGGTTCAACGTGGCAACTAAACAAAGAGAGATTGCGAAACTACCAGCACGCACAATTCGCGTGTCACCAGCACAAGCTACAACACCCGACACTTCACCTCCAGCCACTGCGGTTACACCGCCCCAACAACAGTCGGCTCCAGTGAATTCCCAAGTTTCACCTGAACAAATTAGCACGGCGCAGGTTTTGGATCAGGCTGTATTTGAGTGGCGTCTTTCAAATGGTTGGATGTGGACAACGCTATTGGCTTTTGTGGCGTTGTTTATTGCCCTGTTCAACCGTTTAAGTAGTGCGAGTCCAGCGCCAGTTCAGCAATCAACCGTTGTGAATGCCAATGAACAACAAATGTGGTCTGAATTACAAGCAGCCCTAAAACAAGCAAACATTGATGCTGTGACTATCAAGCTGGCGCTCTGGATCGCCACACTTACCGACTGTAAATCACAAGATTTGGCTTGGTTACTCGCACGCATTAACGATCATCAACTCAAGCAGCTAGTTGAGCAAATGATCGCGAGTCGTTATAGTCGCAATGCAGAAACGTGGAATCCTTCAGCGTTAGTGTCTGTGCTCCAGCGTGTTAGGCGCGTTCACCTTGAGCAACAAAAAAATAATGTGCTCAACAGTCTGTATCCCACGACAAATTAATATTTCTATGAGGTACCCATGAAATTCGTTTTTAAGCTTTCGCTGATTGCCAGCGTTACAGCATTGTTAAGTGCCTGTAGCCCACAGCCAGAAACAACCGAACAAACGGCTGATAGCCAAGCACCGACCGCAACTGAAGTTGCTGAGACGCTGACTGAGTCCGAACGCTTAGCACAATTTTTTAGTGATACCTTTGAGCAAGATTTACGTGAATCGCCCATAAACCAGAGCTATCTAGGTATAAAATGGGACTATGGTAAGTGGGATGACGTTTCTGGTGCCAATGCAGATGCTCAAATTCAACAAAAGCGAGAGCGACTAGTCGTTGCGCAAGCGTTTGACGCGTCACAGTTAAGCGCCAGTGAGCAATTGAGTTTGCGTATTTTTATCATGTCAATTGAACGCCAGTTGGCAAATGACGAATTCCGCTTACACACATACATTATGCAGCAGATGCGTGGCTACCACACCATGGTGCCAAGCTTCTTAATCAATATTCATCGCGTTAGTGATATCAGTGATGCAGAAGCCTACATCTCTCGCATTGAGGGCGTAAAGCCCATGTTCGACCAGGTGATTGAACAGCTGCGCTTGCGCGAAGAAGCGGGCGTCTTTCCGCCCCGTTGGTCGTATGATCAAATGATCCAGTCGGCTTACAATGTGGTGCAAGGTAACCCCTTTATTGAAAGCCCTGACGACTCCACAATATGGGCTGATTTCCAGCAAAAAGTAAACGTATTAGACATTTCTAACGCTGAAAAAACCGGCCTGCTGGCACGCGGACAAGAAGCCTTAGTCACTAGTGTACAGCCGGCCTATGAAGCACTTATCGAAGAGTTGCGAAAGCAACAGGCACTTACGCCTGAAGGTGATGGTGTATGGCGCTTACCCGATGGTGATAAATGGTATCAAAATCGACTAGGTTGGTTCACTACAACCGATTTAGATGCAGAGCAAGTCCATCAGTTAGGACTTGAAAATGTTGCGCGTATTCATGCTGCGATGCGTGACATTAAGGAGCAAGTCAAATTTGACGGCTCTCTCCAAGAGTTCTTCGAATTTATGCGCAATGACGACCAGTTTTATTATCCGAATAGCGACGAAGGTCGCGAACAATACATGCTCGATGCAAAAGCTTACATCGACACAATGCGTGAAAAGATCCCCGAGTACTTTGGTCTAATCCCTCAAGCAGACATGATCATTAAACGCGTCGAAGCTTTCCGCGAGCAGTCTGCAGGTAAAGCTTTCTACCAAAGCCCTGCGCGTGATGGCAGCCGACCGGGCATCTATTATGCAAACTTATACAACATGCGTGATATGCCAACCTACCAAATGGAAGCGTTGGCTTACCACGAAGGAATTCCTGGCCACCACATGCAACGCGCCATTACTCAGGAGTTAGAAGGTATCCCCGATTTCCAGAAATACGTGTCTTTCACCGCTTATACCGAGGGCTGGGGCTTGTACGCTGAGGAACTGGGCAAAGATATGGGGTTTTACTCAGACCCTTATTCAGATTTTGGTCGTCTGGCAATGGAACTGTGGCGCGCATGTCGCTTAGTCGTTGACACAGGTATTCATGCCAAGCAATGGTCACGCGAACAAGCTATTGAGTATTTAATTGAGAATACACCTAACCCACAAAATGACGCAGTAAAAGCCATCGAACGCTATATCGCTATGCCAGGTCAAGCGACCGCATATATGGTTGGTAAACTGGAAATAATGGCATTGCGTGAGAAAGCCATGAACGAACTTGGCGACAAGTTTGACTGGCGCGGTTTTCACGATGAAATTCTCAAAGATGGGCCGGTACCATTATCTATTTTAGAAGAAAAACTCGACCGTTGGATTGCCAGCCAAAAATGATCCTAATAAATAACACAACCTTCACAAAAGCCCAATTTATTGGGCTTTTTTTATCTAGCACTTATGATGTGTGAGCAGTAGCACAACACGTCTGGATATTTTTCATGTTTGCGCGAAATAAAAGTAAGACGGGCTCGGTCTCCTCTGACATGATGAGCAAACAAAAACGCTATGAAGCGCTCGTGAACGCCACGCATGCCGATGTATATCGGTATGCTTATTGGTTGATCAGAGACAAAGCCATTACCGAAGATGTAGTGCAAGAAACCTATCTACGCGCATGGAAATCACTGGACTCTTTGCAAGACCCAAAAGCGGCGAAAAGTTGGTTAATTACGATTTTACGTCGTGAAAATGCCCGTCGATTTGAGCGCAAGCAATTCGATTTAGTCGATATTGATGACGTATCAGTTGAAGATACCAAGCACGGTAATGAAACCGAGCTTGAGTATGCCGAATTGCGTAAATTGATGGCTGGATTAAGTGAAGAATATCGTGAACCACTGATGCTGCAAATCATCTTTGGTTTCAGTGGTGGAGAGATTGCCAAGCAACTCGATCTTAACAAGAACACTGTAATGACCCGTTTATTTCGCGCACGTAATCAGTTGAAAGAGGCATTAGAAGCGAGCTATGAACGCAGACAGCAGACCAATAGATGATTTAGCGTTTAGACGAGCACTTTACGCTGACCCACATACCAATGACCCGCGCGTAAAAGCTGCTGCAAGAAGTTCAGCGGGTAATCGCGCATTTGCTACAGAATTGCTGCAGTTAGATGCAGCGATAAGTCAAGCGAGTAAAGTACCTGTTCCCGATAATCTGGCGAGTAAGTTAATCTGGCAAGGTTCGTTCAGCGAGTTTGCTGCGCATAAAAAACGCGCCAGAACGCACATTGCGCTAGCCGCGTCTGTTGCATTTATGGCAGGCTTTAGTGCGGTCGTTTGGCATCAGCATGCTCATACCATTGATTTGAGTGCAGAAGCGTTAGCGCATATGAATCACGTGGAAGGTTATCGGCCAGCTACGGTTTCTCTTAGTGATGCAAATGCTAAATTGGCATCATTTGGTGCTGCGCTTGCCAATGAAATAGGTACGATTAAATCTGCTAATTACTGTCTACTAGATAAGGTGCGTTCGCTACATTTGATTCTTGAAACATCGAGTGGCTTAGTATCGGTATTTTTTGTTCCTGACGTAGATGGTGGAAAGTTTGGTGAGCGTTTCTCAAATCAACAATTTGTCGGTGAAAAGCTAACCACACAAAAAGCTAATGTGCTAGTTGTCGGTGAACAAGGTCAGAATATTAGAGCGCTCTCTCAAGAAGTTAATCGCAATTTGCTGTTTCCCGCCTGAGGCTCTTCATTGCCAGCCATTAAATCGTCTTTGTCGTCGCCTTTTCGCTATACAGCTTCACACGTAATCCTGCTATGCTAAGTGCAAACAACACTATAAAAGCAATAATATGGCTACAGGGACTTTAGTTTCACTCGCGATCTATTTTTTAGCAATGCTGGCAATCGGTTTGTGGGCTTTTTGCAATAGTGACCAAAATGTTGAAGGCTACATGCTCGGTGGTCGCCAACTAAGTCCATCTGTAACGGCTTTGTCTGCGGGAGCGTCAGACATGAGCGGTTGGATGCTCATGGGCCTTCCAGGCGCAATGTATGTTTCAGGTTTATCCGCAAGTTGGATAGCTATTGGCTTGATACTGGGTGCCTTTCTTAACTATTTAATCGTTGCTCCGCGCCTTCGCGTTTTCACTGAATTAGCCAATAATGCTATTACGATCCCCGATTATTTCGAAAACAGGTTCAATGATCACTCCAGGGTTTTGCGAATTATTGCAGCGTTTGTGATTGTAATATTTTTTACCCTGTATACCTCATCAGGTCTCGTTGCTGGCGGCAAACTATTTGAATCATCCTTCGGCTATTCATATGAACTTGGCTTATATGTGACCGCGAGCGTTGTTGTTGCATATACCTTGTTTGGCGGTTTTATGGCTGTGAGTATGACTGATTTCGTGCAAGGCTGCATAATGTTTATCGCCTTAGTATTAGTTCCTTCAGTGGTAATTTTCGACTTGGGTGGTGTTGGCGCTACCGTTGATGTATTGACGGGTATTTCACCACAAGCATTTAACCTGATGGTAGACGCAAATACTGGACAAGCACTGAGCATTATCGGCATTGTCTCGCTTATGGCTTGGGGCTTAGGCTACTTTGGTCAACCGCATATTATTGTAAGATTTATGGCCATCCGAAGCGTGAAAGACGTTCCAACGGCACGTAATATCGGTATGACTTGGATGATAGTGGCTCTTATTGGCGCCCTATCAACTGGATTGTTTGGTGCAGCGTGGGTTGCCGACAATAACGTCGAGTTAAATGATCCTGAAACTGTATTTATTCTTTTGAGCCAGTTGCTGTTTCACCCGCTGATTGGTGGCTTTTTATTAGCCGCGATCTTGGCAGCGATAATGAGTACGATTTCTTCGCAGTTGCTCGTAACATCAAGTTCACTGGCAAATGATTTATATGCAACTCTGTTTAATCGCCAAGCATCACAAAGTCACCTAGTGTTTGCAGGGCGATTAGCGGTTGTATTAGTGGCAATCGTGGCAATCGTTCTGGCATTTGACAGGAGCTCGAGCATCTTAACCTTAGTGAGTAATGCGTGGGCTGGGTTTGGCGCCGCATTTGGTCCATTAGTCATCCTTTCTTTGTTCAAGGCTAACATGTCTCGAGCAGCAGCGATTACCGGCATGATTTCAGGCGCTGCAACAGTACTCATTTGGGTCTATTCTCCGGTCACGGTTAACGGTCAATCGTTGAGCAGCATTATTTATGAAATTGTGCCTGGTTTTGTGGTGAGCTTTATCTCAATACTGGTGGTTTCAGCGATACGCCCAACAAACGATCCTAAAGTGAATGCATTGTTTAAGTCGTTTAATGAGCACATGGAGTCTGGAAAAGGCTAAATAGATGCTAAATTAGTCGGCCGAGGCGTAGTAATCGTATTTACAAATATGGTAAAGTTCTAACATTAGATTTATTTGATATATACGACATTTTAAACGGAGAGTAAGAGAAATTATGACAGCGTCAATCCCGAGCTTAACGCATTTGAAAGAACTGGAAGCGGAAAGTATTCACATCTTTCGTGAAGTCGCCGCCGAGTTTGATAATCCAGTTATGCTGTATTCAGTAGGTAAAGACTCTTCGGTATTACTTCACCTAGCGCGCAAAGCGTTTGCGCCGGGTAAAATTCCTTTCCCGCTGTTACACGTTGATACAACGTGGAAATTCCGAGAAATGATTGAGTTTCGCGACCATATGGCGGAAAAATACGATCTTAATTTGCTCACTCATACCAACCCTGAAGGTCTTGCACAGAATATCAATCCTTTTGATCACGGCA
>CAXRGW010000034.1:0-9954 GCA_964230255.1 Alteromonas sp. | reverse complement strand
TCAGCTTTCGCTTGACTCTTAGTTAAAAATCATTAACTTCTAGATGTTTAGACGTCTAAACATCTATACTGAGGTTCACATGAAAGCAGAAACGATCGCCCTGCACAGTGGCTACGAAAGTGAAGCAACAACGAAAGCAGCAACAACACCGATTTATCAAACGACATCATTTACTTTTGATAATACTCAGCACGGCGCGGACTTGTTTGATCTTAAGGTCCCGGGGAATATTTACAGCCGCATAATGAACCCAACCAACGCAGTGTTAGAGCAACGTCTTACCGAACTAGAGGGCGGTATTGGCGCGTTAACGGTTGCATCAGGTATGGCTGCAATACGCTATGCCATTGAAGCCATTGCCGAAGTTGGAAGTAATATAGTGAGTGTTGGTCAGCTATATGGCGGGACTTACAACCTTTTTGCCCATACATTTCCGCGTCAGGGCATTCACGCAAAATTCGTTCAAGCGACCGACTACGATGGTCTAGCTGCCGCAATTGATGAAAACACCAAAGCGGTATTTTGTGAGTCTATCGGTAATCCAGCTGGCAATGTTGTAGATATTCAGAAATGGGCGGATATTGCCCATGCCGCTGGTGTTCCACTCATTGTTGATAACACTGTAGCCACGCCAATTTTATGTAAAGTCTTTGATTATGGCGCTGATATCTCTATTCACTCTTTGACTAAATACATAGGCGGTCACGGCACGACTGTAGGCGGTATCATCGTCGATTCAGGTAAATTCAACTGGGCCGCCAACGCCGAACGCTTCCCAATGCTAACGACGCCCGATCCTAGCTATCATGGTGTGGTTTATACCGAAGCACTGGGGGAAGCAGCATATATTGGTAGGTGCCGTGTTGTACCTTTACGCAATACAGGTGCAGCGCTGGCTGCACAGAGCGCGTTTAACATCCTCCAAGGGCTTGAGACACTAACACTGCGAATGGAGCGTCATTGTGAGAATGCCGAGAAAGTTGCGCAACATTTGGCACAGCACGAGTCTGTCTCATGGGTTAAATACGCAGCATTACCAGAGAGTGAATATTACGACACGTGTCAAAAAATATGCGGTGGTAAAGCGGCTGGTATCATTAGCTTTGGTATAAAAGGTGGACTCGTGGCCGGCGGTAAGTTTATTGATGCGTTACAACTGATCCTGCGTTTGGTAAATATAGGCGATGCAAAGTCGCTTGCCTGCCACCCCGCAAGTACAACGCACCGCCAGCTAAACCCTGATGAGCTAGCCTCTGCAGGCGTAAGTGAAGATATGGTGAGAATATCGGTAGGTATTGAACATATTGACGATATCCTTGCTGATATTGATCAGGCGCTCGCGGCTAGTCAACAGGATTAAACCTACCAACCATAAAACTAGCCCTTCTGGGCTAGTTTTACCCTAATCATTGACAATAGTTTCACAGCCGCCAACGATCATACGTTTGCTATCAAATGGCATCTTATCCGGGCTCAAGTCAGCATAGCGCTTATCTGCCATCGCCACGTTCATACCCGTTTCACGAGTTGTTCTATCAGGCCACAAAACCCAAGAAAACACGACCGTTTTATCTTCGGCACACTTTACTGCCATTGGGAAGGAAGTGACGTCGCCGTCTGGAATATCACCGCCCCCATTTTCTGCCACTGACAGAGCACTGTGGCCTTTAAACGCTGCAGCTGCGTGCTTTGCAACGTCAATATATTCTTGCTTCTAGTCATTACTGACTACCTACGCATACCCGTCTACGTAGGCCATGTTTGCTCCTCTTTGATAGTTATCCTTCCATTCATAGGCAATGTAGTTGAACTGTGAATATGGCGCATCTAGAAGTTGCTCATCAATACTAGAGCAACACCGGAGATTAATTTGACATTTAGCTGGTGTTGTTGGAACAAGCGTCGATGGAATGGATGCCATCGTCGAGCCTACATGGATGTATTTACGGCGTCTTGTGAAAACAATTCTAGCTAATCGTCAGCGGAATCAATTCCAAAAGCTGTAGCTGTCGAAGGTGGGAATCTCCAACTATGAAGAAACTCTCTTTGTTATATTCGATGCGAACGCATGAGGTCCCCGCCTGCGCGGGGATGACGAATTAAGGTAGTTGCTTAGATTGCTTTAAACCAAGGGAATTGACGCCTTGGCGGAGATGATAAACCTGTGTAGGGAACGCGTAATTACACCATCTTACGAAGTAATGTACTGGTATTGAGTGCCAACAAACGCCAGCACCCTAAGGCACCAAGGATACCAACCACAATGGCACCAGCCAACGGTGCTACTGCCCAATATTCCCAGTGTATGGATGCTTCCATCTGGAACACTTGCGATTGCAATAACCACAGACTGAACTCATTCGCCAACGCCGCCATAAAGCCCGCGACAATGCCGATGATCAAGAATTCAAAAACTACGCTGAGTCGAATTAAACGACCTTTTGCTCCCAAGGTCCGCAGAATAGCTAATTCCTGCTGCCGCTCATCCATGCTCGCCTGTACTTGTGCAATCAACACTAAGCTACCTGCGGCAAGAACCAAAATAAGAATAAACTCGACCGCCAATGATACTTGATCAACAACATCGCGTAGCTGGTTGATCCGTGCGTCGACATCAAACAAAGTCACTGATGCAAAAGGTAACATTAACTGGGTTATCTCTGCCTTGCGCGACTGGTCTAAATGGAACGACGTAATATAAGTCGCGGCAAAGTTTTCCATTGCAGCTGGGTGCAGTACAAAAAAGAAATTAGGCTGCATCGTCTGCCAATTCACTTCGCGTAAGCTAGTGACTACCACTTCAACTATTTCACTACCAATATTAAAGGTAAGTACATCGCCGACTTTCATGTTCAAGCGCCCTGCAACCTCAGCTTCAACGGATACTTCATGTGGCATACCCGGTTGCCATTGATCGAGCCAGCGACCTTCAACGATACGGTTTTCTGTCTGTAACTCAGTATCCCAGGTGAGGTTGGCTTCACGGCCTAAACCGTCACGTCCTTCCTGTGCAGGCTCTTCGTCTTCTTTAGTGACTTCGGTTCGGATACGCTCATCGTTAATCGCCACAAAACGTCCACGCACAACGGGGAAGAACTCATCATAGCGAATATTATTAGCTTCAAACTGCTCGACCAATGCAGGACGCTGAGTTTCAGTAACATTACTGACAAAGTAATTAGGCGTTCCTTCCGGCAGCTGGGCACGCCACTGTGCAATCATATCGTTGCGCATAACCAGTACAACGAGCAACAGCATGATAGTGATTGAAAAGCTGATCAATTGAACTGAGTTGTCCATCGCACGACGACGGATACGCGCCCAAGCTAGTTGCCACGGTCCCATTGCACCGCCACCTAGCTTGCGCCCCAGAGCGATTAAACCGTAAGTCACAGCAAGTAATCCAACAACTAATACAATCCCTGAAACAAAGAGAATAGCGCTTATCGTTAGGTCGCGACTGTAAGCCCACATGAGTAAGAAAATGGCACCGCCAGCAGCCGCAAACTGAATAGTTCGCGAACTCAGACTAGCATCGATATCCTTGCGTAATACGCGCAGCGGCGGTACTGAAAACAATTGCATCAGCGGGTAAAGCGAAAACATCAATGCGCATAAACTACCGGTAAATAAAGCAATCATTAGCGGCCGCCAGTGCCAAACGTCCAGTGATACTTCAACGCTATCGCCTAAAGCTGTGACCACCACTTGCTGAATTGCGACACCGAGTATGCTACCCATTAGAATCCCGAGGATCGTGATAAAACTGATCTGGAGAATGTACACACGTTGGATCTGTTGCTTACTTGCACCAATGGTTTTCATTATCGCTACTGGGTCAAAGTGACGTTGACTGTAACGCTGCGCAGCTACGGCTATGGATACTGCGGCTAGGACTATTGCCAACAAACTAGCAAGTAAAAAATATCGCTCAGCACGACTGACCGCCTGCCCTACTGCAGATTGGTCGGATTCTATTGTCATCCAATAATGGATTTCATCGTCTAACTGTGGACGCAGCCAATCGTAATAGTCATCTAATACGCCAGACTCACCGGTAAAATAAGCTTTGTAGTTAACCCGACTGCCTGGCCCGGTCACATTAGTCGCGGCAATATCGGCCATTGACATCAATACGATTGGGTCGGTATTGAACACGCTAAACCCAGCGTCTGGGATCTCACCTAAAACTTGAGTGACTTTCAGTTCTGCATCGCCGACATAGATGATATCGCCAATGGACACTTCCAAGAGCTGGAATAGACGGGAATCGATCCACACTTCGCCAGGCGGAACAGTACCTTCAATATCAACAGCCGGAGCAAACGGCTCCGGCGCAATAGTAATAGACCCTTTTAACGGATACTCGTCGTTTACGGCACGCAAGTCTGCAAGGGCCATTTCATTTTCGCCAAACACCATAGATCGAGTACTGATCTGCTCTGCTGTTTGCAAACCTAACTGTTGGGCCTCAACAAGCCACTGTTCATCGACCGGTGTGCGGGAATTTAACCGGCGGTCGGCAGCAATAAATTCAGCTGAACGGTCAGTTAGCGCCTGCTGCAATCGTTCGCTAAACAAGGATAAAGACAACACTGCAGCAACCGAAAGCACGATTGCTAGCAATATAATAGTTAGCTCACCGCGACGCGCTTCGTGACGAAACAATCGCCACGCGAGATTAAAAGTCGTATTCATACGTTTAGCTCGCCTCGCGCTGGCAGTCGGTAACAAGTGACTCACTTGGACTGTGCACGGTTGTTTCAGTCAACTCCCCCGCATGCATATTTAGTTGCCGCTGACATTTGGCCGCTAATTCGTTGTCGTGAGTTACTAAGACCAGCGTGGTTTTATTCTGTTGGTTCAAATCAAACAATAGCGCTTCAATTTTGTCACTATTGGCCGCGTCCAGATTACCTGTCGGTTCGTCGGCAAATAAAATTTTAGGTTGAGTGATAAACGCTCTCGCAATTGCTACTCGCTGCTGCTCCCCACCCGAGAGCTGGTTTGGATAATGGTGTGCGCGGTGGCTTAGTCCGACTTGCTCCAAAATTTCTAACGCCCGTTGCTTAGGTTTATCCAGCCCGTTAATTTCCGCAGGCAACATGATGTTTTCAAGTGCGGTTAAGCTTTGCACTAACATAAAACTTTGGAAGATAAAGCCGACTTTATCGCCGCGTAACTGCGCGCGCTGCTCTTCGTCCATCGTGTGCAAGCCTTGACCATCTAGGTAGACTTCTCCGGTAGTTACCTCATCAAGGCCGGCTAATAAACCTAAAAGGGTTGATTTACCGGAGCCTGACGCACCTACTATAGCAATCGACTCACCCGCCTTGACTTCAAATGATATCGGTTGAAGGATCTGAAGTGAGCCTTCGCTGGTATTAACTGTCTTAGTGATGGATTTAGTTTCAATCATATATTGCATTCGAGGAGTCTTTACTTTGTTTTATCGTCAACGAAACAGCGCATTTACCTGGTTCGCACTCGTTTTAATGTTAATACCCTTTGCTGCGGTTTCAGATCAACACAAAGGGTCTGAGTCGCACGCGGATATTAAACTGCTCGTCCTTGGGGATAGCCTTAGTGCAGCATACGGCTTAAAAGCCCCTGAGGGTTGGGTTAGTTTGTTACAAAATATGTGGGAAGAAAATCATTCTGGGATCTACGTCGTAAATGCTGCGATTAGTGGAGAAACCACTGATGGCGGTTTAGCGCGCCTGCCACGCTTATTAGCTCAGCATCAACCCACACACTTATTAATAGAATTGGGCGGGAATGACGGTTTACAAGGCCACAATGTGAATAAATTGCGCGTTAACTTACGCAATATGGTAGACATTGCCCATGGTGCCGGCGTTGAAGTCTTTATTCAGGAAATGCAAATCCCAACCAACTATGGAAGACGGTACAACAAGCTATTTACCGAAAGCTTCGCCATGATAGCTGAGGAGAAAGACATACCACTGGTGCCGTTTTTCCTCGCTGACGTAGCATTAGACAGCAGTTTGATGCAACGCGATGGTATTCATCCCAACGCTAAAGCTCAACCGAAGATCGCTGAATTTATGCGCCGCGAATTGGAAAAAATACTATTCTAAACGGCTAGCGTTGCCACTTACTCTGAGGTTGCGGCAAAGCGATACTGATTTTCACGAATGACTTCGACTATGCTGTCGGAGTCGCGCAAACGACGAATTTGGTCAAATACAATTTCAGCTTCGGTATATTGGTTTTTCAAATAGCCAAACCATTGTTTAATCCGATTAGGGTAATAGCGCCCCTTATCACCGAAGATTTCATAACCAGAGTACTCAACCAACCAGTCGGTTACGTCAGCCCAAGTCATGGGTTGCCCCCCGGTCTTTATGCACTGGGCTAAATTCGGTAATGAGAGCGCTCCTCGACCAATCATCAAGTCTTCACAACCAGAAACTTCCAAGCAGCGTTTAGCGTCAGCTGTACTCCAAATTTCACCATTGGCAATAATAGGCGCGTTGGTCAAATGTTGAACCTTTTTAATCCAATCCCAATAGGCTGGGGGTTTATAGCCATCGGTTTTTGTGCGCGCGTGAATAGTGATCGCTGAAGCTCCGGCATCACTGAGCGCTTTAACATTATCAAAAACTTGCATGCGATCATCAAAGCCCAAACGGATCTTGACCGTAACGGGCAGTGATTCAGGTACCGCATTGCGTACTGCTGATACTATTGCATAAAGCGTGTTTGGCTCATTGAGCAATACCGCGCCGCCTTTACTCTTATTCACTGTCTTGGCTGGGCAGCCGAAGTTTAAGTCTACACCTGGCGAGCCCAAATCAACCGCTCTTGCAGCATTTTCAGCCAGCCAAACAGGGTGCTGACCAAGTAGTTGAACCCTGACTGGCACACCCGAAGGCGTCTTGCCATCAGTTTTTAACTCTGGACAGAGTCGATAATACACGTGATTAGGCAATTTCTGCTCAACCACGCGCACAAACTCTGTGATACACAGGTCAAAGCCGCCAATGCGAGTTAACATATCACGCATCAAATGATCGACAACGCCTTCCATCGGCGCCAACATAACGCGCATTTTTAAATCCTTAAGGAGAAATAGTTCTTTGCCAGAAGAAACAGTACAAACCTAATTATCGCTGATTTAATACACCTAAACCAACAGAATATGAAACGAATAAGGAGATTCCCAGTTACTTGGTATATACGAGTAATTTAGCAATTTTTTTCGAGCTTTTTATCCTATGTATAAACTATGATGAAATACTGAGTAGTGAACACGGAGATTCAGCTACTATGGTCGTCTGTAAAAGCCTGTTTGCATCACATGGCAGTTTTTCCATCGAACTCACCGATAAATGCATGATTGTTGATGCAAGTGGTCCCTTTAACAAAGAGATCGTCGATGAATATGAGACAGCTATTCAAGCTGCCATGAAGACGCTTGCATCTAAACATTGGGGTCAAATCATCCGTTTGCATGGCATGAGTATGTTTACACCTGATGCGGAAAACAAACTCGTTGAAACCGTGAAAAGTCGTAAACAACACGGTTTAAAAGCTAGTGCCATATTAATCGAAGACGTTGAAGCTAAATCCTTGATTATTCAGCAAATGAGCCGAGTTTATGAGCATTGTGGGGTAGATTTTAAATTTTTTGAAGGCCTTGATGACGGACTAACTTGGATTAACCAAACTGTATAGGCTTAGCTGCGAGCTTAGCGGAACTTTGCCACAGATATAAAAAAACACCCGCTAGTTAGCGGGTGTTTTTTGTATGGCGTCCCCTAGGGGATTCGAACCCCTGTTACCGCCGTGAAAGGGCGGTGTCCTAGGCCTCTAGACGAAGGGGACAAAAAATCGTTCTAGCGAAATACATTCCGCTGATTTTTTATCAGGATAGGTAAGCTCTACGAACCGAGCGACCTTTCACTAACCTAGTATTTTTGTCTATCGAAGTACTACTTCGATTAAAATCTGTAAGGACAAATTTCGCTAACGAAATTTTTAAGTATTATTACTTCTCGATAATATACTGAGGCTTTTGCCTTACCTTACAATTTGCTGCCGCTGATTCCATTCAGATTTGATGCAAACTACCGCTTGCTAGTTTCTTTGTATTAACCATCAAAGAACTAAAATGGCGTCCCCTAGGGGATTCGAACCCCTGTTACCGCCGTGAAAGGGCGGTGTCCTAGGCCTCTAGACGAAGGGGACAGAATTTTTGGTTATCGAAGCATTGCTCCGATTAAATTCTGTCAGGACAAATTTCGCTGGCGAAATTTTTCGGCCTTTTTGGTTTTCTCATTTAAAAGAGAACCGAACGACCTTATCCTAACCTAGTATTTTAGTTTAACTCACTTGGTGAGTTGCAGCTACCTGCTTGCTATCCGGATAATTGGTGGAGCCAGGCGGGATCGAACCGCCGACCTCTTGCATGCCATGCAAGCGCTCTCCCAGCTGAGCTATGGCCCCGGCTAATCGGTCCTGACTCAAGCAGAGTCCGATCCGTGACAGCGGGGCGCATTCTAGGCACCCGGTGGCAAACTGTCAACGCTTTTTTTACGAATTCTCGCGAATTTCTATGTAATCCAATGCCTTGGTTATTCGTTGCACAACAGTTGTTTGAGAAATGAGCGCCAGTGTTACATCAAGCGATGGTGAGTTACCGCCACCGGTGACTGCAACGCGCAGAGGCATACCCACTTTACCCATGCCTACTTCCAAGTCTTCAGCCGTTTGGTTGATCGCCGCTTGAATATTTTCAGGCGTCCATTCAGCCAACTCTGCTAACTTGGCTTGTACTATTTCGAGTGGTTGGCGAGCAACCGGGCGCAAGTGCTTTTTAGCTGCTTTTTCGTCAAACGACTGGTACTCTGCATAGAAATAATGACTAATTGCCGCCAGTTCAGCCAACGTTTTGACACGATCAGCTTGAATAGCGATCACAGCTTCAAGCGAAGGGCCGCTTGAATAGTCAATGCCCTGTTGTTCAAAGTGCCATTTCGCATGTTCGGCCACTTCAGAGGCAGGCAAAGACTTAATGTAATGCTGATTAAGCCAAATCAGTTTGTCAGTATTAAACGCTGAAGCAGATTGTCCAATTGCGTCCAAGGAGAACAATTCAATCATTTCAGCGACGCTAAAGATCTCTTGGTCGCCGTGAGACCAACCCAAACGTACTAAATAATTCAGCACCGCTTGCGGTAAGTAACCGTCATCGCGATATTGCATAACACTCACTGCACCGTGACGCTTAGAAAGCTTCTTACCGTCATCGCCGAGAATCATCGATACATGCGCATATTCAGGCACTGGAGCGCCAAGCGCTTGTAATATATTTATCTGACGAGGCGTGTTGTTTATGTGATCTTCACCGCGTACCACATGGCTAATCCCCATATCCCAATCGTCAATGACTACACAGAAATTATACGTCGGCGTGCCATCACTACGCATAATGACCAAATCATCCAACTCAGTATTGGCGATTTCGATTTGTCCACGGACGTGATCGTTAAAAACCACACTACCATCGAGAGGGTTTTTAAAACGGATAACGAAAGGCTGCCCCTCTGGGTGATCGGTTTTATCTCGCCATGTTCCTGGATAACGCGGTTTTTCACCATTGGCCTTTTGCTGCTCACGAATCGCGTCCAACTCTTCGGCCGGCATGAAGCATTTGTACGCTTTACCGTCGCTCAGCAGCTGTTCAATCATTTCTTTATAACGATCGAAACGGTCGGTTTGGTAAATCGGGCCAACATCGGCATCCAAACCCAACCATTGCATACCGTCCAAAATGGCTTGTTTTGCGTCCTCGGTCGAACGTTCAATATCGGTATCTTCGATACGCAATACAAACTTGCCACCTTGGCTCTTAGCGTACAACCAAGAATACAATGCTGTTCGCGCACCACCAACGTGCAAATAACCAGTGGGGCTAGGCGCAAAACG
>CAXRGW010000033.1:0-4050 GCA_964230255.1 Alteromonas sp. | reverse complement strand
TAGCAAAAGCTGACTAAATGAAATTCTATTTTTCGCCGAAGCAAATCCCTCAATTGAGGGATTTGCCGTTAAGAGAGCGCATGATTGCGCTTGAGAATGCTGCGTTGAAGATGACCGTCCCCGAACGGTCCTTGCTCAATGTGCTCAAACTACTTATTATCGTTCCGGTTTTTATATTTATTTTACAAGCATCAGAAAGTTGGACGGCCTTGTTCTGGGCATTGCTGGTGTTTTTACTTTACCCACTGTTTATCAAACCACTCCAATTTAGCTTGAGTGCTAAATATTTACCCAAAGAGGTCAGGCGAGACGAATGAAAACTATCTTAGTAACAGGCGGTGCTGGATATATTGGTAGCCACACAGTGTTACAACTGCTCGAACAGGATTATCAAGTCGTTGTTTTAGATAATTTGTCGAACGCAAGTGAAGAGTCTCTTGAGCGCGTTGCACAGATCACCGGAAAAAATGTCATTTTTCAACAGGGTGACATCCGTGATGAACAAGTCTTAAATGCATTATTTAGCCAGCACTCGGTTGATGCTGTAATTCACTTCGCCGGACTGAAAGCCGTTGGTGAGTCTGTGGAGCAGCCAATCAAGTATTACGAAAACAACGTGTTTGGTACGCTGCAACTGTGTAAGGTCATGCAGTCTCATAACGTCAAGAATCTAGTTTTCAGCTCATCAGCGACCGTTTATGGCGATCCTACTGAGTTGCCTTTACATGAAAACTTGCCAACTGGGCGCCCGACTAACCCCTATGGTCAGTCGAAACTTATGGTTGAACATGTATTAACTGACTTATTCGCATCTGACAGAGAATGGAATATTGTATTGTTGCGGTATTTCAATCCGGTAGGCGCTCATCTGTCAGGGTTGATTGGTGAAGATCCCGCGGGCATTCCAAATAATCTTATGCCGTTTATTACGCAAGTTGCTACGGGCAAGCGCGATAAGCTCAGCATTTTTGGCGACGATTACGACACGCCAGACGGCACCGGCGTGCGTGATTACATTCACGTTGAAGATCTTGCCGATGGTCACTTAAAGGCACTGAACAAATTAGCGGCCAATGCCGGGTTGTGCACATTTAACCTAGGCACTGGTCAAGGTTATAGTGTATTGGAGATGGTAAAGGCATTTGAAGCAGAAAGTGGTCAAGCAGTGCCTTATGCAATCGTACCTCGTCGTAGCGGTGATGTTGCGGCTTGTTATGCTGATCCAACATTGGCTAGGCAAGAGCTTGGCTGGCAGGCGCAAAAAGGATTAGAGGACATGTGCAGAGATTCATGGCGCTGGCAATCACAAAACCCTAATGGCTACCGCGATTAGTTTTTTCACACTACATGTTAAACATTAAAAAAGGGCCTTTTGGCCCTTTTTTAGAAATCGATATCATCGAGCATATCTTCAAACGCTTCGAAATCTTCTAGCTCATCTTCATCAAACTGATCGTCTTCCACTTCACCATCGTTAACTTGGAACGCTTTATTTTGAAAATAAGCACTTTTTACGAAGGCATAGGCATCTGCTGAAGCCTCCAATTGCTGCTCTTGCTCCATAAACAATGCGCGTTTTTCGAGCAATTCCAAGGTCCAACGCAATATAGTCCAGTTGCTATTCAAATAAGTTGTCGGGAAGTATAAGTTATCAATCACTTCACCAGTTACACCACGCACGTCATTCGGCCCAGTGGCTGGTATCATTAAGTAGGGGCCATTGCCAATGCCCCAGACTCCCATCACTTCATCAAAATCTTCCTCTTGTCGCTCAACGCCCATAGCCCCTGCCACATCAACAGCTCCCGCTAAGCCAACGGTAGAATTAATGACGAAGCGAAACGCACTATCCATTGATTCACCCACCTTTCCTTGTAATAGGTTATTTACAAAGTTAACCGGCTCCTCAAGATTGTGTGCCGCATTGAGCAACCCAGTCCGCCCCGCTTGAGGCATTACAGTGATGTAGCCTACCGTAATTGGCCGCAATATATAGGCATCTAAAACATTGTAGTTCAAGTCCCATATGGCTCTATTTATTGGCTCAAATGGGTCCTGAGTATCGCCGCTGTTAGTCTCAGCCTCTGCTTGTTGAGATGCGCTGTTACTGGCACACCCTCCCATGCTAAGCGCAATAACAGATATGAGAATTAAAAAATGTTTGTTCATTTGATTTCCTGATCAATAGTAATAGTTGCAGAGCTAAGTAGACCGGATGCCACCTGCATTTCTGTCATTCCTTCTAACTCGCCTCTAACCGCGCTTACATCGCCGTCAAGGGATATTCTCGCGACCAACCGCGCTTGTTGCACTTGCGCTAAAGTAAACGTTGGTAACATCGCATTTTCAGTGGTTAAATTAACCGTAATTGGTAGCTCAGGTAATGGTATTTTAACCACCGCAGCAGGCACTTGCATTTGACTACCTGCGTCTTGCGCAAACACAAATAAATACCCCGACGCTGGCAGCTTTGTGTGCAATTCTTCACTAACCGCAACGGTTATGCTAAATCCGGTAATACCGGTTTGGTTAACTTGTGACTCTGATTCATTGACAGCTGTAAAGCCACGGAGTTCAGCCAAGCGCGCAACTATGGTTTGATACATCGAGCTGCTGGGAGACATTTTGTCTTTTATTTTAGCAAATAGCTCTTCTGCTTCAGCTAAATTACCTAACTGCGCTGAAACTACAGTGGCCATGAGGAGTAAATTATCGTTTTGCGGCTGTTGCTCTAGTTCAAATAACAGCAAACCTCTCGAGCGTCGCAAGTTTTCGTCTGTACCTGAGAGCATTAGGGCCTGCGCAAAGCTCAAGCGCACATTAGCACTCTCAGGGGTTAACTGAAATGCACGCTCGAACGATTGGACAGATTGCTCAGAGAAACCAATACTCATATATAAACGACCGAGGTTTAACCACGCCTGCTCATCATTTGGTGTATCACGCAAGCGTTGACGAATCGCCAACGCAAGTGATTGCAGTTCTTCGGGGGTAATTTCAGCATTGTCATTCATCACCGCAATGAGTTTTTCACTCAGTTCAGCCACAGAGTCTGTTGCGGCCACCAGTCGTTGAACCTCAGTAATATGATTCGCGTGGTAGTACACAGGAATAGCAATGCTCAGACTAATGACTAAACCGACGATTAGCGCAGTGCTCGACGTACTATTTTGTTCATTTGACTGCACGTGAGCTTCCTCGACCAGAGCCAATTTCAGCTCGGTAACTGCTTGTTCTTTGTCAGACTCACTGATTAAGCCTTCGGCAACTTCGCGCTCAAGCTCAAGCAAACGTTGTTTAACGATTTGGGCATTGCGCAGTTGATCAGTGTAACGTTGATTACGCGCTTTAATCCATGGTGTGCAAATAGTTAGAACCATCGCTCCGACTAAACCCGCTACAACTACATAAAAAAGGGGCCAGGTCATTTATTCCTCTCGTTTCAATAGTTCATCAGCGTGAGCGAGCTTGGCAGCTATATCGGTTGTTTCTGGAAGCCGCTGTTTACGAGTGATCATCACTAGCGCAAAAACAGCAAAAAGCACTGGCAATAACCACAACCACACAGTGTATGGCGTGATGGGTGGCTGATAGTGCACGAAGTCACCATAGCGAGATTTCATGAATTCGAGTACCTGTTGCTCATCATTCCCTTGTTGAATCAACTGGTAAACCTTGCGCCGCATATCATGAGCAATCATTGCATCCGAATCTGCTATGTTTTGGTTTTGACACAAAGGACATCTGAGCTCAGCTGTGAGCGTTAAAAACAACTGACGCTGCTGCTCATCCGCAAACTGATAATTTTCTGCAACGCTGGTTTCATTATTAAACCCACTAGCTTCATTACTCTGCTGCGCAACAACCGTACTTATTGTCAAACTCAGCACTATGGTTAAGATCCATTTATTCATTGATCACCGCCGGGTTGTTTTCCGCCGTAAGCTGGTCATAAACAGGCTTGATTTTGTGCGTCCAGACTCGTTCATTAATATCCCCTATATGGTGGAGTCGAATATTACCATTACGGTCAATCAAGAAATGCTCTGG
>CAXRGW010000032.1:0-12967 GCA_964230255.1 Alteromonas sp. | reverse complement strand
TCGGCTAAGCGCTCATCAAGTGCTTCTTCAAAATCGCCAAGGGCGATATCAAACTCAGTGAAAAAATCTTCAAGTTGTTTATTGGACACCGTTTCTTTGTGCAGCTGATACTCGATTTCGGGTAGTGATTTATCGTAGCGCGGCTCGATATTCCAGCGGATAATCCCGCCGTGGAAGCTTTTAAGTTTGGGCTTAGCGTCGCTGCAGAATACTTCGATATGATTTTTGCCATCAGGGCCTAAGCAACCTGGCTCAAGACGGATTAGGATTGAAAGCTTCTTATACAGTGGTAAGCGAGGGGCCATGCAGCTACATCCATGAATGACGTTGTTTAAACTCAAAGACGAAACTAACAAGTTGCGTCACATTAATACAATAATTATAACGTTGTTTTGCGCATTAACAGGATGATACTATGAATCCTCATATCTTCAGTTACTCTGAGTACAAGAACTAAATTAAAGAGTGATGTTTGATTTTGTCGCTAAAATGGGTAGTAGTTTCACCTGGGTTTATCGTGGCTGGTGTTACTTTGGTGTCTGGCTCATACCGAAAAAGCGTGCGAGCCGAGCATTTAAAGTGCGGTAAAAAGTGGCAGTACTTCGTCTCTTTTATGTCTATTGTGTTTATTGCGTTAGAGTTAATCTTGCCGCTGCAAATAACTCAGGTCATTTAACAATTTAATTTTTACGGAAGGTAAGATGAATATCACTGATGCCATTTGTCAAAACAACAAGAGAATACAACGATGAAATTATTAGCGAACATTTTTACTGGCTTTGTTGCTGTCAGCCATGTTGGAATTTTGGTTTTGGAGATGTTTTTTTGGAATCACCCAGTTGGACAAAAGATATTCGCAATGACACCAGAAGTGGCAGAGTCATCAGCGGTGCTGGCAATGAATCAAGGGCTTTACAATGGGTTTCTAGCGGCCGGATTATTTTGGGGCTTAATGAGAGATAGAGTTGATATCAAATTGTTTTTTCTAGGTTGTGTAGTGGTGGCCGGGATTTTCGGCGGCTTGACCGCTAAAATGAGTATTGTTTTCACCCAAGGCCTACCTGCGCTAATCGCTTTCGTCTTGGTTTTTGTTAGTGCACGAAATACGGCTAGCTAGACCCTCATATGAGAAGCAAAATGACGAGGTAGAGGTATTGTCACTAACAAACAAAATAGCTTTAGTTACTGGCGCTAGTCGCGGTATAGGTAAAGGGATAGCGCAAGCGCTTAGTAAAGCGGGGGCTGCAAGTTTACATTACGGGAAGAACGGTCGGAGAAAACACATCTCCTGCCAAATTGAGCGGTTCAATCACACAGACTGCAGCAGAGATCAATGCGACTGGCGGAAGGTGCGTGCCCATTCAATGCGACCATACAGACGATGACCAAGTTGCTATGGTTTTTAACCGAATTCAGCAGGAACACGGAAAGTTAGATGTATTGGTTAACAATGTCTGGGGAGGCTATGAATTCTATACTGATGGCACTGTATTTTGGAATGAGGTGGGTTTTTGGGAAGCGCCATTTTCAAGATGGGATTCGATGTTTCAATCTGGGGTACGAGCTCACTATATATCCAGCGTTTATGCCGCCCAGCTAATGATACCTAATCAGTCAGGCTTAATCGTCAATTTATCATTTTTCGCCGCTCAACGGGCAGACAAAGGCGTCGCTTATGGTGCCGCTAAAGCTGCTACTGATCACATGAATAGTTGCATGGCGCATGAATTAAAACCCAATAACATTGCAGCGCTCTGTATATATCCCGGGTTGGTGAGAACCGAAGCTGTTTTGCGCGGCGCGGATCATTTAGATTTGACAAACTCGGAATCACCACAATTTATTGGTAGGGCAGTTGTCGCTTTAGCAGAAGATGAGAATTGTATGGCAAAAAGCGGAACGGTTTGTATCGCTGCCGAATTAGCACTTGAATATGGTTTTACTGATATCGACGGTTCGCAACCCAAACCGCTCAGCGCTATGGATATTTAGTCTAAATCGAATTATTAACGAGACACTGCAAGCGCTGGAGTAATGTAATGAAAGTTAGGTATTTAATCGGTTTAGTTGTCAGTTCAATCTGTGCTTTACACGCAGAGGCACAGTGTCATTCCCATCCGGAATTGCATTTTTTTAACTCAATTGTTGGAGACTTAGAAATTAAAATTTCCGAGGCGCCTAAGCCAATGGAGAACCTGCGCGGAATACTGGTTTCTCCCGGTGAAGCTGAATTGATAAACGTTAAGCTCGATCCAAAGATCTATATACCTGAATTGAAAGACTTTCGATCTTTGACAGAGGAAGAGCTAAATAGCGTGGCGTTTAAACTTCCCAGTATTGTTTTAGTTGGTGAAAGCGGCGAACCAGTCACCCATTATTCTACAAATAACAAATATTTTACCGTACGAGAATTATTGCAAGCAGTAGACGTTACAGAATTAAAAACGAGGGGCAACACCGAATGGTTCGGTGGCATTGATATCCATCACGTTTTTTTCGAAGGCATACATTGCGAATATGGCCAATGGCAGATTTATTGGGGCTCGTAAGCTTAACCTCGAGTTAAGCCCCTACGAACGCGTTGCACTGGCCTGCAAATGCTCCAATTGCTGAATAATTTCAGGATTACTCAGCGGCTCATTTAACAACCACACTTGTACATCATTGGCGTCGATTGATAGCTCGACCGGTGTGCCTTGAGTAATCGCTAGCTGTTGATCATCCAATGCGTTTTGCCAATTTCCACTATTGAGCAACTTATCAATGGCTACTGTCGCCGCGTCGCCTTTATTTAACACCACTAACGCCGTTTGGCTGATTTCCTCAGTTTGTAGAACCCGATAAAACACCGCGGTGTTACCTGCAAAATCTATATTTAATTGCAAGCCGCGCTGCAGGGCAGGCGTTTGCTTGCGCAGGTTAGCAATACGCGTGAGTTGTTGTTGGATCGGGTGCTCTGTAGCGGTATCAATTCGCGCTTGACCAAAGTAATTGCGGTTGCCTTCATGCTCGGGTTTGCCGGTCATAAAGTTAACTTCAGAACCATAGTAAATGACCGGTATACCGCGGCTGGTAAATAACCAATTATTGGCATTGATAAACCCGAAGTCACTGGCATTCATGCGTGACATGTCATGGTTGTCGTAGAAGGTCATGAGCTCATAGGGGTTTTGATACACACCACTGTCTAAATGCAAGTAGCCTAGAATATCAGCGTAATTTGAATCGTCATTTTCAAATACACTTGTCATGGCTGCGCGGCCGGGGAAGTCCAAAACGCTTACGCCGCCGTTTTCGGGGTAGGTGTGCTCAGCAATAAACTCGGCATCAAATGAAAAGCTTTCGCCGAACATAAACATACTAGGATAGTCACTGCGAATATCCCGGCTTACGCGTTGCCAAAAATGATGCGGCATTTCTTTGATGGTATCGATGCGGATGGCATCTACGCCCTGTGCGAGCCAATACCGATAAGCACCGATTAAGTAGTCGTAGGCGCCAGGATCATTCTCATTGATATCAGACAATTGGGCTAATCCGATATGGGTGTTGTACAACTTGTGCAGTGGATTAGCAGGATCAAGCTGTTCAGGGTTTATGTTCTGATGATCTGCTACAAGGTTACCTTCTGCGTCGTATAACTTACCAAAATCACTTTGTAGTGTAGGCATTGAATAAGCCGGTGAGCCGTGATTACCGACAATATCGAGAACAAACTTAAGGTTATAGTCTTGTTTTAGTGCAGCACTGAAGTTACCAAAGTTTAAGGTTTCAGACACCAAGTGCTCATCAGCCTTATAAAAATTAATTGCCCAATAGCCGTGATAACCAGTTTTACCACCATCATTATATCCACCGGCATAAGTAATGGTCTCGCCGCCACTAAAGGCTTGGTTGGGGTTGTCCCAAATAGGGGTTAGCCAAACTGCGGTAAAGCCCATGTCGGCAATGTATTGGGCGTTGTTGAGCACGCCTTGGAAATCACCACCCATATAACCGACGTTGGCTGTTTGACCATCAGGGCCAACTAACGGCCGATCAAAGGTGTACCAATGGCCATCGGATTCTGCTTTGCCTTGGTCCAGATAGTTGTTACTCGGGTCGCCGTCTACAAATCGGTCGGTTAGAGCAAAATATACAGCTTCGCTGGCAAAGGGCTCTTCAGTTCCGATGAATGTTGGCGTTGAAATCTCTGATTGACAGGAGGCTAACACGACCAAAGTTGCCGCGACGGAAAAGTGCTTGCTTAGCATAATAAATCCGTGTTTTTGACTATTTATCAGCAGGTTTGCACAGCTGTTTCACATTGTCATTGAACATACGTATGCACCTATCTATTTTTTGCTCGAAAAAAGGTCAACAGGCGCGTGGTTTTTTGTTAGAATCGCCGCCTATTTTTCCGATAGTAAAGTTCCATGGCAAAAAATGTAGTCGTGCTCGGCACCCAATGGGGTGATGAGGGCAAAGGTAAGGTCGTTGATTTACTCACCGATCGCGCAAAATATGTAGTTCGTTATCAAGGTGGTCACAATGCTGGTCACACGTTGGTAATTGACGGTGAGAAGACAGTTCTGCACTTGATCCCTTCAGGTGTATTACGCGAAAACGTTACTTGTGTAATCGGTAACGGCGTGGTGTTGAGTCCAGAAGCGTTGTTGACTGAAATGAAGATGCTTGAAGAGCGCGGTGTTCCGGTTAAAGAGCGTTTGGTTATCAGTGAAGCTTGTCCGCTTATTTTGCCTTATCACATTGCGTTGGATCAGGCGCGCGAGAAAGCGCGTGGTAGTAAAGCTATCGGTACCACAGGCCGAGGTATCGGCCCGGCATACGAAGACAAAGTATCACGTCGTGGTTTGCGTGTTGGTGACTTGTTTAACGCTGAAGATTTTGCGGCTAAGTTGAAGGAAATTCTCACTTACCATAATTTCATGCTGACCGAATACTACAAAGCAGAAGCGGTAGATTTCGATACGGTTTACAACGATGCAATGGCGATTGCTGAGTTATTCAAGTCCATGGTTGTTGATGTGACTGACTTACTTGATAAAGCACGTCAGCGCGGTGATGCCATCATGTTTGAAGGCGCACAAGGTACGCTTCTTGATATCGACCACGGCACATATCCTTATGTAACATCATCAAACACAACAGTTGGTGGCGTTGCAACAGGTGCAGGTTTTGGTCCACTTAATCTAGACTACGTTTTAGGTATCGTTAAAGCCTACACAACACGTGTTGGTTCAGGCCCATTTCCGACAGAGCTTGATTGTGAAGTAGGCCAACACCTAGGCGTTAAAGGCCATGAGTTTGGTGCCACTACCGGCCGAAAACGTCGCACTGGCTGGTTTGATGCGGTAGCGATGAAGCGTGCGGTACAAATCAACTCAATTACCGGTTGCTGCTTAACTAAACTAGACGTACTCGACGGCCTAGAAGAATTGCAAATCTGTGTTGGCTACAAAGATGCCGATGGCAATGTATCAGACATTCCACCAATGGCTGCTGATGGCTACGAACTAGTAACGCCGGTATACGAATCAATGCCTGGTTGGAGCGAAGAAACATTCGGCTTAACTGATTACGATTCACTACCAGTTGCGGCTAAAAACTATATCAAACGTTTAGAAGAGCTTACTGGCGTGCCAATGGACATTATTTCTACTGGCCCAGACCGCAATCATACGATGGTTGTACGTCACCCGTACGACGCCTAAGACCCTAACTATTCGCGAAAAAGCCAGTGTTTACTGGCTTTTTTTATAGCTTGAAAAAATTGCCGCTAATCTCAATATTTACCATTGGCGTAATGCTTATGTAATAATGCTTAAAACTTCATTTGGGATGACTGACGATGACAGCTTCAATTTCGCATATCTCTGGCCACGCAAAAAGCATTGAGTTTGCTCGGATCGACGAGGCTTTTACCAAGCTACAAAGCCATTTTGACAGCGGCGTCACTAGGGATTACCAATGGCGAGTTCAACAGCTTAAGCAAATTGACAAGATGGTGACTGAGCACGAGCTCGATATTCGTCGGGCATTGCAGAAAGACCTAGGCAAATGCGAAATGGAAAGCTGGATATCTGAAATCGGCTATATCAAGGCTGAAGTCAAGCATACGCTTAAACACCTAAAGAAATGGATGAAACCGCGCAAGGTTTCGTCACCTTTACTGGCTCAGCCGGGTAAGAGTTACTTACAACCCGATCCTCTTGGTACGGTATTGATCATTGGTGCTTGGAACTATCCATTCCAACTCGTTATTGCGCCGCTAATTGCTGCAATATCGGCGGGTAATTGCGCCATGCTTAAACCGTCTGAATTGTCAGTAGCAACTTCTGCGTTGATCGCTAAATTGCTTCCGCAATACCTAGACAACCACGCATTCACAGTGGTTGAAGGCGGCAAAGAGGAAACCACGCAAGTACTAAAGCAACCATTTGCATACAGCTTTTACACCGGTGGTGAAATGGTTGGCAAAATAGTTATGCGCGCTGCAGCAGAACATTTAACGCCAGTAACCCTTGAACTGGGCGGCAAGAGCCCGTGTTTTGTCGACCGCCAAACCAACCTTGCGGTGACGGCTGAACGCATTGTGTGGGCCAAATGGATGAATGCTGGGCAAACCTGCGTAGCTCCGGATTATGTGCTGGTTGAAGAAGGCTTCGAGCAAGAACTGATTGATGCGATAAAAGCCAAGTTAGCCAAGCAGTATGGCGAAGATGTGAGTCAGTCACCAGACTATGGCCGCATTGTGAATGAGCGTCATACGCAGCGGTTAGCCAGTTATTTGGAACAACAGCCGGTAGTGCACGGTGGCAGCATTGATCTGCAAGATAAGTTTATTGAACCAACCATCGTGCTCAATCCAGCGATTGATTCAACCTTAATGCAAGAAGAAATTTTCGGGCCGATCTTACCAATTATTACAGTTAAAAATATGGACGCAGGGATCCAACTTGTGAATTCTCGACCTAAACCATTGGCAATGTATATCTTCACTAAAAATACTAGTTTAGAGCAACGAATACTGCGTGAAACGAGTGCCGGAAGTGTCTGCGTAAACGACGGTTTTATGTTCATGGTTAACTCCGAGCTGCCTTTTGGCGGCGTCGGTCATTCAGGCATGGGCAGTTATCACGGTAAATGGGGCTTTGATACTTTTAGTCATTTGAAGTCAGTCATGAAGCGCAGCTTTATGTTTGACTTGGATGTGCGTTACGCGCCGTTTAACGCATCTAAGCTTAAATTCCTAAAATTCTTACAGTAGTAAAGCAAAGCCATGAGTAAAACTGAACAATCCCTTGCACCTTTTCACCTCGCGGTCCCGGTATTGGATTTACAAGCCAGTCGTCAGTTTTACGGCAAATTGTTGGGTTGCTCACAAGGAAGGCATAGCGACCATTGGATTGATTGGAATTTCTTTGGACATCAGCTGGTCACCCACAAAGTCGAGCAAATGCCAGTCATTAGCGGCCACAATTCGGTTGACAGCAAAGCTGTGCCAGTACCGCATTTTGGCGTTGTGTTGAGTATGTCTAACTGGCATGCGCTGGCCAATCGTTTACGCGACAATGATGTAGAATTTGTGATTGAGCCCTATATTCGTTTTCGCGGCCAAACAGGCGAGCAAGCGACTATGTTCTTGCTCGACCCTTGTGGCAACGCCCTAGAGTTTAAAGCGTTTGCCAATATAGACCAACTCTTTGCGCATTAGTTTCGACTAAATCATTACTGCACTGGCAATGGTGAACGCGACTAAACTCAAACCGCCGGCAACAAGTGCGTAAGGCAATTGAGTCTTCACGTGCGTTAGCAAGTCACACCCTGCAGCGATCGACGATACCGCCGTTGAATCCGATATGGGTGAGCAATGGTCACCAAAGATACCACCTCCTAAGATCGCCGCTAATACTAACTGTGGCGGTAGACCAAAGGTTTGAATCAAAGGCACTCCGATAGGAATGAGTATCGCAAATGTCCCCCAGCTGGTACCCGTAGTAAATGACATCACCGCACCCGCCAGAAATAACAAGGGTACAATTAATACTAACGGCAGATACTCACCGACAATACTGGCAACAAATACACCTGTGCCTAATGCTTTTAGGCTAGCGCCTAAAGTCAGTGATAGCAGCAAAATTGTCACCAAAGGCAGCAGTTCACCCATGCCTTTAAAGCCGGTTGTCACTAACTCTTGATGGGTGAAACGACGATGCACCAGTAATAATAAATAAGCGGCAACACACCCCAAAACAGTGGCGTAAAGCACAGATTTACTGCCGCTGCCTTGTGACAACACACCATCGCCAGTCCACAGCATAAACAATGGCATAGTGCCTACCATGACGAATAGCGGTACTAACATAAAACGTACTTTCGTTGCTGGTGCGGTTTGCAATTCTGTATCTGTGCAAGACAGTACGGTCTCTTCTTCTTTCATCGGACCGTGCACTTTGTCAGCCAGAATGGTGTAAAGCACGATACCTAGTGTAATCAGCGCATAAAAGTTAAGTGGTACGCTGCCCCATAGTATTTCAGCGGGCGTCATGCTGAGCTCATAGTTACTGAGTAAGCCCAACACAAATGCGCCCCAGCCGTTGAGCAAAATAAGAATACAAATCGGCGCACAGGTACTATCGATGATGTAGGCCAAACGCGCGCGGCTCATGTTGAACTTGTCGAATAAGCCGCGGGCTAGTATACCGGATGTGAGTACGCTTAAATTGGACTCAATAAATACCGCAACGCCGGTGAAAAAGGTGAGGCTACCCACTTGTTTACGACCTTTAGC
This sequence comes from Alteromonas sp., assembly GCA_964230255.1. GTDB lineage: Bacteria > Pseudomonadota > Gammaproteobacteria > Enterobacterales > Alteromonadaceae > Alteromonas_E. The sequence goes on along the minus strand of CAXRGW010000032.1, from coordinate 4,173 downwards.
AATGCCTCGATTGACTAAAAAATTAACCGTTGCTGCAACGCCGCCCGAGTCTCGGATAAACGCCAACAGCGCACCAATTAAGACACTGAACAATAAGATACGAGAATTGCCGGGACTGTTGATAATTTCAATTACACGTTCAACGCTGTTGATTGGACTGAGCCACACAGAGGCATCGGTAGCGCTTAGCAGAAGTAAGGCTTCTGCACTCAGTACGGCGAAAAGTAGGGCCATAATGACTTCTTTTTTCCAAAATACGATGGCGATAGCAATTAGTGGTGGAATGATTGAGTACCAACCCATTGCGGTTCCTTATTGTTCTATTTTCGCGGACACGCGCAGCTTTGCATAGTGCTAGTCGATGCGCAACTGCTTATAAGCCTCGATGTAAGATGGTTTCGTAAATAAGGCTAACGATGCTGCCATATTGACCGGTCTCATAGTGTTGACCAACAAAGTTAATGGTCTCTTTACCGTTTGTATCAATACTGTGTTGTATAGGCGTGTGTCGCTTATTGGTTAGCAATATAATAACTAGATCATGTTCTGGATCGATAACACTCAAAGTGCCAGTCCAACCTGTGTGACCGAACGCACGTTCACTGGCATAAGGGCCAAACTGCCAGCGTCGCTCACCTGTTGCGGCGCGGCGAAAACCCAGACCTGTAGTGTCACTGATAGCACTGGGCAGAATAAACTGGTTTAACACCGTTTCTGAGAATAAATATTGGTCACCTAAACCACCGCCATTCAACATTAATTGGGTCAATTGTGCGAGTTCTGCGGCAGTCGAAAATAAGCCTGCATGGCCGGCAACGCCTTGCATGCTGTAATAAGCTTTCTCGTCATGGACTTCACCGTTGAGTGTGTAGGTGCGTACATTCTCGAAATTCACTCGTCCACCGCGAGTATTACCTTGTAATTCTGTAGCGGCAAAACGCGTAGGATCGGGTAGTTTTTGGCGTGGATTAAACACACTTTGGGTTAGCCCAAGAGGTCGATAGATACTCTGTTCCACGTATTGGTCAAGTGGCATGCCGGTAATGCGCTCGACTAAAATCCCCAACAGCATAAAGCTGCTATCACTATAGCGCATAGCAACTTGATAGCGCTCTTCTAGCGGAACCCGAGTCAACAGAAGTTCCTTTGTTAGCGGGGCCGACTGAGAGTAAAACTCGGGCCCTAAATGGTTCTCGGGCGTGAAAAAGTGAACTTCTGGCGCTAATCCTGCGCTGTGAGTAAGCAGGTGGCGCGCAGTCAGCGCGTCTCGACCATCACCGCGAAATTCCGGTAAGTATTCATACAGTGGCGTATCTAATCCCAACCTATGTTCTTCTACGAGCCGCATAATTGCCATTGTTGTTGCAAATACTTTGGTGTTTGATGCAAGGTCAAATACCGTATCTTTGGTCATTGGAATTGGCTGCTTGAGCTCGCGCCCATCTGGTGCGTAGCGGTGAGCGTATCCATAGGCCTTGTGATGTACAATCTCACCGCGATACGCGACCAGTAACACTGCGCCAGGGAAACCGTTGGCAATATCGTGTTTAATCAAACTGTCGACAGAATCAAACTCGTAGCCATTGTCCAAGGTTTCAGCTATTTGTGGATAAGGAATGGAAACCGTTATTTGCGCGCCAGCTGGCCGGATATTATCCACGTAAATAGTGTTGGTGCCAGTTACCGTGCGACGGTGTAGCGAGTATTGATAATCGGTGTTCGGTAAAAAAGTATCGGGTAAGTTGAGTTGTTGGCCGTTAATCCAAATATCGGCAGAAACTGGCTCTAGCCCTGAGTTGACTATCTGTATTTTTCCGCGACCTTGGTAGGCGATAAACCGGCGACGATGGTTGACATATTCACGCGAAGACAATTGCGCGTCAGGAAACTGCATGTGCAATTGCGTGAACTTACTCTCCAAAACTGGAGTGGTAAATGCCAGTTTTTCGTCGTTAAAACGCTCCATTAATAACGCCACACGCTCTGGGAAGTAGCGTTCAAGTAACGCGAAAAGCACGGCATTGGTTGCCGCGTCACTGTAACCGTTGAGATTTTCTGGCGTGAAGTGCATTTGCAATGCAGCAATAGTCGCTAAAGTGTTTTCATCGGCGATACCGGTTTCCGTCACAGCATAACCATAGGCGCGCAAAGCAGTTTGAGTAAGCCCCATCGATGGTAATTGCTGCTGAAACAACTGCAAGTATTTGTCTTTTACACTTGCTTCATACCATGCGCCAATACCCGCTTTATACAGCTGATGCCACGGAAAGCGCGGACCTGGATCGTGCTTGCGCAAGGGCGCGATGTCTGAGTGTCCAACAATGGCAGTAGGATGAATATCAGGGTTGCGCTGCAAGATATCGGTTAGCAATGCGATTAGTAGGGTTATTTGCTGCGGATCGTATTCGGGATAACTACACTGCAATCGCTGACCATTTACCGTTTGGTGATTACTCGTACTGGAATTGCTTGGACAGCTAGCTCGATTAATGATCTCAATGCCAATCGATTGGTCGTTTAATCCTGTTAGATTTTGCCAAGTACTCAAACCTGCGTGCCATGCGCGGGATTGCTCGTCAACTAATTGAAAAATTTTAAGACTATTGTGCCGATAGCTGGGATCATTTGATTCTGGTACGAGATAATGCGCACTGAGGCCACCCTCTTTAACCAGACCATTCAGCGATTGCTGGTAATTTGCTCCAGTGTAATGCAACACAATCGCTTTGATCCGCGAATTTTGATTGGCTGATGGGATCTGCTCAATGGGTAATTGAGAGCAGCTGTGTAAGCATAGAACGATGAGCAAACAACAGGTTGCTCGCAGCCATGTGCACATGTACGTCTCATGATTAATGGTAAGTAATAGCTATTGAGCCGCAAAGCCTCAATACTGTCAAACATTCTCGTCGTATTGTTGCCTATGCTTGCAAGTGAATCTGATACACTGCATGAAAACCATAATAATATGAATCATATGCAGGGTTTATTTAAGCGTTTAGTCGCGGTGTTTGGTTTCGTGTGTGGTGTTATGACAATGGCCAATGCAAGTGAGTTAGCAACTGAAATCGGCCAAAAGCTAATGCTAGATATTCGCTACTTTTGCGCTGATGATACGCCAACCGAAAAGTGCCGAACACCAGTTACTCATTTACCAGCACCACTCGCCGAGGTTATTCAACGTCATCGAATAGGCGGCGTCATTCTATTCACCGAAAATATTCAATCGGTTGAGCAGGTCAAAGCGCTAATTAGGCAGTTACAAACAGCGGCATCTGCGGCGGGGTTACCGCCATTATTGATTGCGGTTGATCAAGAAGGGGGACGGGTTGCTAGATTACCGGTCTCTGCTACCAATGCTTTTAGCGGCAATATGGCTATTGGCGCAACTTTCGAAGCACATCAAACCCAATACGCAACGGCTATCAATACCGCGATTGCAGAGCAGCTAAATTCGGTAGGTATCAATGTCAACTTCGCGCCAACTGCGGATGTAAATGTTAACCCATTGAATCCGGTGATTAATGTTCGATCATATTCTGAATCTCCCGAAGTTGTCGCGCAGCTCAGTCAGGCCGCTGTATCAGCACTGCAGACAAACGGCGTTATCGCCGCGATGAAGCACTTTCCCGGCCATGGCGATACGCATGTTGATAGTCATACGGGGCTGCCAGTCGTGGCGCATGGTCGAAAAGTCGTTGAGCGGGTTGATTTACTCCCGTTCGTAGAGGCGATAGCCGCGGATAATCTGTCAACGCCAGCAATGATCATGACGGCTCATATACAATATCCAGCATTAGATGACAGTATTTTTACTAGTGTTGATAACAAATCTACCGTAGTACCTGCGACGCTATCTGAAAAGATCCTAACCGGCCTGCTTCGGGACGAATTTAAGTATCAGGGGGTGGTGGTTACCGATGCATTGGATATGGCAGGAATAGCCGCTTACCTAGCCCCTAAAGACGCGGTTCTTCGAACCTTTTATGCCGGTGCTGATATCGCTCTAATGCCTTTACCGTTGCGCAATGCTGATTCGATTAACGCATTCGACAACATGCAAGCGCAGATACAATCAGCGATCGCTGCTAACGCAGACGGTAATAAGGTCGGTGTGCCTTCACCAGAGCAAGTGAGACAGTCAGCTAACCGCATTAGTAAACTTAAACAAAC
>CAXRGW010000031.1:0-3570 GCA_964230255.1 Alteromonas sp. | reverse complement strand
CCAAATACTGAAGGCCAGAAATATCCCGTTGAGATAAACGGCGAAACACAGTACATGTGCTGCCCTGGTTGCTATGCGGTATCACAAGCAATAGTGGACAATGGCTTAGCTGATTACTACAAGTTCCGCACTGAACCAGCTGCTAAAGGCGATGAGATGCTTGATGAGACCATGGTCAAATTAGCAATCTATGACAAACCGGAAGTTCAAGAAGAGTTTGTATTCGACGTTCAGCAACATAAACAGATTCAATTAACTGTCGAAGGTATTACCTGTGCAGCCTGTGGTTGGCTAATAGAAAAACAAATGGCCAAGGTGGCTGGCGTAAAACGCATCGCGGTAAACGTCTCTACCCGTCGTGCATTAGTAGATTTCGCGCCTGGGGAAACCAAGCTAAGCCATATATTATCCACTTTTCAGCGTATTGGTTACCGCGCCTCCCCATTCCAGCAAGATAAGCACGAAGATATATTTAAGCGCGAACAAAAATCCTTTTTAAAGAAAGTCGGCCTCGCTGGCATTATGACTATGCAAGTTATGATGCTTATGATGGGTTTATACTTCGATTTATTCGGTAATATTGAAACGGAAACTCGACAGTATTTTTATTGGATAAGCCTAGTCTTAACTACGCCCGTAGTGTTGTATTCTGGCAGTGTGTTTTACCTCAGTGCGTTCAAAGCAATATCAGCGAAATCCGTCAATATGGACGTGCCCGTTACTATTGCAATCTTTGGCACCTATATCGCTGGGATAAAAGCGACGTTTCTCGAAGTCGGTGAAGTGTATTTTGAGTCAATCTGCATGTTCATTTTCTTCCTATTGCTCAGTCGCTCCCTGGAACACCGAGCGCGCCATAAAGCTGCGCTCTACTCTTCTAATATGCTGCAATACATTCCTGTTTCGGCAAGTTTAGTTGAACAAGATAATGTTACCACCGTATTGGCGAAACAGTTGCGTCCAGGTCAATTAGTGCTGATCAAGGCGGGTGAAACTATTCCAGTTGATGGCCGCGTTATTGAAGGCAATAGTGAAGTTAATGAAGCCATGTTAAACGGCGAGTTCGAACCGGCGTCCAAAGCGCCAGGCAACCGTGTGTTTGGCGGTACAGTGAATCTGTCTGGCACCATTACAGTCAAGGTTACCCGTAGTTTGAAAGATGCCATGGTTAATCAAATTGTCCGCATGCAAGAAACTGCAATGGCGACCAAACCCAAAATTGCCCAGATCGCCGACCAATTATCGCGTTACTTTGTTACCGCAGTCCTGATAATTTCTGCGTTGACGTTTTCATATTGGACCTGGCAAGGCAACGCAGACGCATTTTGGATTACTATTTCAGTGCTGGTTGCGACTTGTCCATGTGCTCTTGGTTTAGCAACACCATCAGCCCTCACCTGCGCAATGGCTAAACTGAACAATAGCGGTGTAATTTTGAAACGCGCTGATGCAATTGAACAGATTACTCACATTGACACATTAGTGTTAGACAAGACCGGCACGCTAACTGAAGGACGTTTTTCAATTACTAAACAGTGGTGCAAATCTGATATTGAAACTGAAGTCGTGATAAATATCGCCGCCTCATTGGAAATGCGCTCTGAGCACCCTATTGCCGCTGCGTTCACGACAAGTATGCCGCTAAAAGTCGAGAACTACACCACAACCATTGGTGGTGGAATAGCCGGTGATATTAACGGTAACCATTATAAAATGGGGTCAGAGAGATTTATTGGCCAAAGCGCAAGAGACAAAATTGAAGCCATCAGTGCGCAGGAGTTGGACAAAGCTACAGTGTGGTTAAGCCGAGATGACGAGATTATCGCGATCTTTTGGCTCAGTGATACATTGAAAGCCGATATTGATGCAACGTTACAGCGCATCCCGGTTGCCCAAAAAGTACTGTTAAGCGGTGATACTCAACCCAATGTTGAAGACGTAGCGACTTCGTTAAGATTAGATGATTGTCTTGCAAAACAGTCACCGCAAGACAAGCTCGATTATGTGGCGTCCAGTCAAGTGGCTGGTAAACATATTATGATGCTAGGTGATGGCGTTAACGATGCACCAGTACTTGCCAAAGCAGACATATCTGTCGCTGTCGGTAATGCTACAGATTTAGCAAAGAGCTCTGCCGACGTGGTATTGCTCAATGAGAATATTACGGCTTTACCGCAATTGTTTAGCTTAGCAGATAGAGCCAAGTTAACAATCAAACAGAATATCCTGTGGGCTCTGGGATATAATCTGTTGGTATTACCCTTTGCGGTAAGCGGTGTATTAGAGCCTTGGATGGCTGCCTTGGGTATGTCCTTGAGTTCAGTTATTGTTGTGATGAACTCAACGCGGTTACTGCGTTAAAAAGAGTATTAGTTAATGACCATTATTTATGTCCTAATTCCTATCGCTGTAATCATTGTTGCCATCGCGGTAGCTGTTTTTTTCTGGGCTGTTAAGTCCAATCAATTTGAAGATTTAGACCGGCAGGGTTACAGCATCTTGTTTGATGACGATTTGCCCCCGGAAGAAAAAGCGTTGGCCGAACAACGCAAAAAAGACCTCGAGTCACGCAGTGAGTGATATAAGTTTCCTCGCCGCGCTCGCCATAGGTCTTGCCGGCGGCGTTCATTGTATTGGCATGTGTGGTGGCATAACTCTCGCCTTACAATCAGCGGTACCAGCGGGTAAAAGCTCATACAGCTACACCTTGGCCTACCACTTTGGTCGTATATTCAGTTATTCAATAGCCGGTGCTATTGCAGGCACGTTAGGAAGTATCGCTACCCATGCGAGCACTTATGGGTTTTCTATTTTAACCGCCTTAAGCGCAGTGTTATTAATATTACTGGGCTGTTATATAGGCCAGTGGTACATGGGCATCACTCGCTTGGAAAAGCTCGGTGGCATGCTATGGCGCCGTATTCAACCGCTGGCTAAACGTTTCATGCCATTTAAAACACCATTACATTCAGCGGCTTACGGTGCTGTATGGGGTTTTTTACCCTGTGGTTTAATTTATTCCACGCTAAGTTGGGCACTAACATCAGGTAGTTCAATCAACGGTGCTTTGGTAATGCTTGCGTTTGGTTTAGGAACATTACCAGCGATGTTAGCCGTGAGTTTTGGTGCAAGGCCAATAGCGGCGATATTCCGACATAATATTGCGCGTCAAGCAATCGCGATATCCCTTTTCAGCTTTGGTCTTTACTTGATTTTTGATCTTTTTCAGAATATAAATTGATCTGTTTCGTTAAATTTTACGTAGGCGCGTCATGCCGAGCATATTAGGTCGCAATGACCTGTCAATTCATTGCCAAACCTGTAGTTTCAGTCACCTGTGTTTACCTCTTGCACTGAATGAAGAAGAGATGGTTTCTCTTGATGATATTATTGAGCGCAAGAAACCCCTATACAAAAACGACACGCTAATTAATGCTGGGGATAAGTTTAGATCTTTATACGCAGTACGTTCAGGCTCATTTAAGTCGTTTATCAGTGATGAAAACGGTGAAGAACAGGTGATCGGCTTTCATTTCCCTGGCGATATTATCGGTTTCGACGCGCTGCGCG
>CAXRGW010000030.1:0-15594 GCA_964230255.1 Alteromonas sp. | reverse complement strand
GCCCATGCTGTTTCACGATGAGGGTGAAAAAGGCGTGATTATTGGTCATATGGCCAAGGCTAATCCCCAGTGGCGGGCAGCCGACCAACAGCGAGTTTCTGCGGTGTTTAGCGGGCCACACGCTTATATATCGCCCACTTGGTATGAGTCGCGCCCCGCAATGGAGAAGTTACTCAACGCTGTCGTTGGCTTTAAAATCGTTATTGATGATATTCACGCCAAAGAAAAACTGGGCCAGCAAAAAAGTAATGCTGACCAACTCGGCGTTTATCAAGGTTTACTCAATAGCCAATCAGCAGACGCTGCTGAACTTGTGCGTTACATGGATAAGAGAGGAATCGGGAATGGCCACTGTGCACCAACACGGCACTCATACTGAAAGCCAAGGCTTAACCGTTATCAAAGAAATTGTCGCCAGCGAACAGGCAGAAACGTGGCAAGGTATGATGTTTGATGGCTATCAAAATACCTATGTACCCGTGACTATTTCGTTGGAAGATAACCGCGTTGAAGTGCGCGATAGCGCAGCCCAAGTCATTCTTACTTTAACCCAATAGTTTGCAATGTAATTAGGAGCTTTTTGTGCAAGTCTTTATTAGTACCAACCGCGACGATCTTGATTTTGAAGTGATCTATGGTTTTATTTCCACAAGCTATTGGGCCGCAGGGATCCCGCGAGAGGTGATGCAAAAAGCGATAGACAATTCACTGTGTTTTGGCGCGTATTCCCCATCCGGTGAGCAGATTGCATTTGCACGTGTTACCACCGACCGCGCTACGTTCGCATATTTGGCCGATGTATTTGTATTAGAGGCCTATCGCGGTTTAGGCGTCAGTGCCAAGCTAATGGAAGCAGTAATCAGTCATCCCGATTTACAAGGACTGCGCCGATTCATGTTGGCAACTTTCGACGCACATGGCTTATACGCAACGTTTGGCTTCCAACCCATCGATCGCGTCGATACGTTAATGCAAGTGCTAACCCCTGATGTTTACCAACAAAAAGACCCGGTGTAATTGTTACACGTCAATGCTCGATCCTGACACGATCTAAGATTAAACTAGCAACAGCCCATCACTGACGAGATAGATTTTTAAGACGCAGAAATTTATGGAATTTTTTGTATCAACAAGCGTCTTAAATACAAGCATTCAAGCGAGATGCTGAATGCTAGGAACCTAACAATATTGAGAATGGATGATGAAAAACTTCACTTTGCTGTTTGTTTTAGTACTTGGACTTTTACTCGCGGGTTGCGCGACAGGTCCTTTTACGCCCAGTATCGAGCAAGCGCAAGAGCTGACTCAACAAGCAATTGATTACCAGCCCAGTGGCAATTCTAATCGACAAGTGTTAAACATCAAAGCAGCGGGTGTTCAAGGTCAGTTTGTATATCTCAATACCGAGTTGGATCATCGCAACCAAACCAATATCACTATCGCCATTCCCCCTTCGGTAGCGCAAAAACTTGAACTCAAATTTGGCGCTTCGCCACAAGAGTTCTTTGTGGGTAAATCGGTATCTGTGACCGGTGACTCTCGCAAAATAAAAGTGCGTGAAAACAACGATGGTGTACCCACCGGCAAATACGTTTATCAAACGCATATCCGGATCACTAAGCCTGAACAGATTGTGGTACTTAATTAGGTAAAGAGTCTTTGTACTGGCCTGCAGGATTAGTTATGCTCTGCTCATAGTGAATCGAGAGTTTGAGAATTGCGTTGGATCCAAAAGCCTACATCGACGAGTTTGCCTGTATTACTCATTTACCCCGCGAGCAACAATTTAAAGAGATTGAAGCAGCAATTAAAGCGATTAGACGCGACAGTGCGTTACCGATATTACCGCTGATTGGCGCAGTAATACCTGCACTTATTGTTGGAGCATTGGTCGCTCTGATGTTCTTTATCTTTGGTGGAGAAAGCTGGACATTGGTCATCGCTGCGATATTTGGCTTATTGGTATCACGCGTGGTAACCAGTGAGTTGCGTGCTAAGTTGCTCAATAAGGCTTTGATTAAACGCCAACGGGCCGAGTAGATGTCTCCGCCGATTGAGTACAAAATAAACGCCTCCGTTAGCGTCAGCCAATTTCGTGATGTGTTAAATGCCAGTACTTTGGGTGAGCGTCGCCCCGTGGATGATAGTGAGTGCTTACACGGGATGTTAGCCAACAGCAATTTGACCATTTCGGCGTGGCAAGGCGACACTTTAGTAGGCATCGCTAGGAGCGTTAGTGACAAACACTATGCCTGTTACTTGTCAGATTTGGCAGTTTCCGCACAGGTTCAACATCAAGGCATTGGTAAAGCGCTTATCGACCTAACCCTCAAGCAGCTTAAACCAACCTGTAAGCTCATTTTGATCGCTGCCCCCAAGGCGAATGACTATTACCGTAAGCTTGGCTTTGAGCATAACGACCGTTGCTGGATAACTACGCCATAGTCAGTACTCAATTTTGTGGTGGCTTTCCCAGTGAAATCACTTGCAGAGCGTCAGTATGCTGCAGATTTTTCACACACAATTGTCCGCCGGGATCGAGCTTCTGTTGCTGCGCAAACCACAAGGTCATTGTGAAACAGCCAAGCAAGCTATTATAAGCTTGAATCGATTCAACCGATTGCTGTGCATGCGCGCCTTAGGGGGTCTCTTCATCAGTTGAGCCCTGGATCAAAAAAGGTCCGGATGACTCCGAACCTTTTTGGGAACTCCCTAATCAATGATTAGTGAGCAGAAGCTTCACCTGCTCCTTTCGGGAAGCGGATGCCTTCAACCAGTTGCTGAATTTCTTCTGGCGCTTCATCAGTCATCTTAAATACTGCAAATGCGACTGCGAAGTTAACCATCATACCTAGCGTACCAATACCTTCTGGTGAGATACCGAACCACCAGTTTTCAGGTGCGTTATCCGCAGGGTTCACAAACTTAAAGTAAATGATGTAAGCGGCGGTGAAGGCTATACCGGCCAGCATACCCGACACTGCACCTTTGTCATTCATGCGCTTGCTGAAGATACCCATGATAATCGCAGGGAAGAAGCTGGATGCGGCTAAACCAAAGGCAAACGCGACCACCTGCGCCACGAATCCGGGTGGATTAATACCGAAGTAACCTGCAATACCGATAGCGACTGCCGCTGCGAGTCGTGCATAGAAGAGTTCAGCTTTGTCGGTAATCTTCGGCGCACAGTTCCTTTTCAATAAGTCATGCGACACAGATGTGGAGATTACCAACAGCAGCCCCGCTGACGTCGATAGTGCTGCTGCTACACCACCGGCGGCTACTAAGGCGATAACCCATGCTGGTAAGTTAGCGATTTCCGGGTTAGCAAGTACCATGATGTCGCGGTCAACTTTCATTTCGTTGCGCTCATCACCCGAGTAGAACATTTTGCCGTCACCATTCTTGTCTTCAAAACCGATGAGGCCTGTTTGCTCCCAGTTTTTAATCCAAGAAGGCGCTTCTGCATAGCTCGTACCCATAGCATCTGGACCATTGATAGTCTCAATCATGTTTACGCGAGCAAATGCTGCTAGTGAAGGTGCTGTGGTGTACAAGATAGCAATAAATACTAGTGCATAACCGGCACTCTTACGTGCATCACGTACTTTAGGGACAGTGAAGAAACGCACGATTACGTGAGGTAGACCAGCAGTACCAACCATTAGCGCGAAGGTAATAAAGAAAACATCGATAGTACTCTTAGTGCCCGAGGTATATTCGTTAAAGCCTAATTCGGTGGACAAACCATCGAGTTTATCGAGCAGGAACACCCCGGACCCGTCAGCCAAGGTCGCACCAAAGCCAGTTTGTGGCAAGATGTGGCCTGTGACCATCATTGAGATAAATACTGCAGGTACGATGTAAGCGAAAATCAATACGCAGTACTGCGCAACCTGAGTATAAGTGATGCCTTTCATACCACCGAGAACAGTGTAGAAGAACACAATACCCATACCGATAATGACACCAGTTACGATGTCTACTTCCAAGAAACGGCTGAATACCACACCAACACCACGCATTTGACCTGCAACATAAGTGAAGCAGACAAAAATTGCGCAGAATACCGCTACAGTGCGTGCCGTTTGGCTGTAATACCGATCGCCGATGAAATCAGGTACCGTGAATTTACCGAACTTACGTAAGTAAGGTGCCAAACACAGGGCCAACAATACGTAACCACCGGTCCACCCCATTAGATAAACTGCACCGTCGTAACCCATGAAGGAAATTAAGCCGGCCATAGAAATAAATGACGCTGCTGACATCCAATCGGCCGCAGTAGCCATGCCATTCATTACCGGCGGAACACCACCACCCGCAACGTAAAAATCATTAGTTGAACCCGCACGGGCCCATATGGCAATTGCAATGTACAGTGCGAATGAACCGCCAACGATAACAAAAGTGAGAGTTTGAACGTTCATGGGGCTACCCCTCGTCTACGCCGTACTTTTTGTCCATGGCATTCATTTTTGACATATAAACAAAAATCAGTACTACGAACACATAGATGGAGCCCTGTTGAGCAAACCAGAAACCTAATTTAAAGCCAAAGAATTGAATTGCATTCAATTGTTCTACAAATAAAATACCTGCGCCGAATGAGACGACGAACCAGACAACCAATAGCTTAGCGAGTAAGGCGAGGTTTTCCCGCCAGTAAGCGCTTTTATCATCATCGTTCTTAAAAGCCATTATGTACTCCTCGATTAGAGCCTTGATTAATACTGTAGACCTGTGGACACAATCGCGAAATGAGACCATGGTCGTAGGTCTCAATAATCACTTGAAGCTGTGATAAAGTCTAGGTGGTAAACAGTATGTTAGGAATTGACATGGCGCTTGGTTGGTCATTACTGGCGATTTTCTATCTTTTCGGTTTGTTCTGGATGGCGCGTTGGGGGGATAAAAATTCCCCCACGGCACGCTGGCTGACCTCACATCCTGCGATTTATTCCCTTGCACTGGCAATTTACTGTACGGCATGGACATTTTTTGGCGCGGTAGGACAAGCCAGTCGCGACCACTGGATTTTTCTGCCAATCTTACTCGGTCCTATTTTGGTCTATGCCATCGGCTATCGATTCATTTATAAAATGGTATTGGTCAGCAAGAAGCAACACATAACGACCATTGCTGATTTCATATCTTCGCGCTATGGCAAGCGTCAATCTGTGGCCTTAATAGTTACTCTTATCGCGTTGCTAGCGACCATTCCTTATATAGCGCTGCAGTTAAAAGCTGTTGGTCAAACCTTCCAACAACTCACTGACTATCAAGATACCAATCTGATCATCATAGTCGCAACGATGTTCATTGCGGTATTCGCCATCTTATTTGGTACCAAGCATGCGGATGTAACAGAGTATCGACGCGGTCTTATGTTAGCCATTGCGTTTGAATCGAGTTTGAAGCTTCTGGCATTAGTATTGGTAGGTTTTATCGCTTACTTGGCCATCGACACCGCCGCCGGTGGGCCTAAGTTTGCGCCAATGCTGACAGATGAAGCCCTTAGCACCTTTAGTTCATTTAACTTCTGGGCCCAAACACTAATGGCTGCCGCGGCAATTATCTGTTTACCTCGCCAATTTCACGTGGCGATTATCGACAACTTAAGTCTCGACCATATCAAAACTGCCCGATGGCTATTTCCGCTATACCTACTCTTAATGGCGGCCGTTATTCCGATCATTGCGATAGCAGGGAAGCAATTATTTGCCAGCGATGCCGTGCCGCCGGATGCCTATGTATTGAGCATTGCCATCGACAGTGGCTCTATCATTTTGCAAGCCTTGGTATTTTTAGGTGGACTCTCTGCTGCGACGGCAATGATTATTGTCGCGACCTTAACCTTGAGTACCATGTTGACTAATGACGTGGTACTCCCGCGTATTTTCGCTGTTGATAAACATCAAAACAAAACCGATTTTAGCGTGCATATCCGGCTTATTCGACGCGTCGTTATCGGTGTGATCTTGTTAATGGCTTTTACTTATCAGCAGCAAATGACCGGAAGCCGTTCACTCGCCTCGATTGGTTTGATCGCCTTCTCTTTAGTAATCCAACTATTACCGGCCATTGTCGGTGGCGTGTATTGGAAAAAAGGTCACGCCCATGGCGTATATGCCGGTTTGCTCGTCGGCTTAACTTGCTGGGTCCTGTGGTTAGTTCTACCCACTATTAACAACGACTTTGATCAGGTACATCAAAACGAATTGCTTGGCCAAGGCGCAGTGATTGCGCTTGTAGCCAATGCCATTGGTTATGTGTTGTTTTCAATCATGGCGCCGGCGCGCCTGATAGATCGCATACAAGCCGAAGCCTTCGTTTCACCCGCCGATATTCGCAATAGCGTAACGCGCAATCAAGGAAACAATATTAAAGTTGCTGACTTACTTACCTTGATCGCGACCTTTACTGGCGAGGGTCGCTGTGAGCAGCTGGTAGAAGAGTTTAATCAAACACACAACGGTAAAGTACAGCCCAACGATAATCCCAACCCTGCATTTATGGCGTTTTGTGAACGAGCGCTTGGCGGTGTAATCGGTGCGTCTAGCGCCCGCGCATTAACCGACAGCCTCATCCGTGGCAAGAAATTGGACTTCACGGAAGTCATCAACTTCTTTGATGACACGACCCAAGCGATGCAATTTAATATGACAGCGCTTATCACGTCGTTAGAAAACATTGACCAAGGGATCAGTGTTATTGATAAGCAACTAAAACTCGTCGCTTGGAATAAACGTTATAGCGATATGTTTGACTATCCCGATGGCATGCTTGAAGTCGGTACGCCTATTTCAACGTTAGTGCGTTACAACGCTAAAAAAGGGGAGTTTGGTGATGTTGATGTAGACATAGAAGTAGAGAAACGCATGGCTCACTTACATTCTGGTTCCCCCCATCGCTTTACTCGTCAGCGCAGCGATGCCCGTGTCATAGAGATGGTCGGAAACCCTCTGCCCGGTGGTGGATTTGTTACCACTTTCAATGACATTACTGGTCATGTTGAGATTCAACAAGCGCTCGAAGAATCGAATATTGATCTAGAGCATCGCGTAAGAAAGCGAACCGAAGAAGTACACTCTATCAACGCGGAATTGCGTTTAGAGATCCAGCGTCGTTCAAATGCCGAGACCGAATTAATCCGCGCACGCAAGGCTGCCGAAGAAGCCAACGCAAGTAAGACGCGTTTTCTAGCATTGGCTAGCCATGACGTGCTGCAACCACTAAACGCAGCGAAGTTGTATGTTTCAGCCTTGCGAGAGACAAGTTTGGATGACAATGCCGCAACGCTGGTGGATAAACTCAATCAATCAGTTAATGCCAGTGAGGCATTAATTGGCACTCTTTTGGATATCTCGCGCCTCGACCAAGGCGATTTAAAACCAACAATGAAGCCGGTCAATGTGATTGAAACACTAACGCCCCTTTTTGATCAAACAGCGATCAATGCGAACAAGAAAGGGCTCGAATTCAAACTCAAAACCGTGCCTTGCTGGGCAATGGTAGATAAAACCTATTTGTACCGAATTGTACAAAATCTACTATCAAATGCAGTGAAATACACCGAAAAAGGTAAAATACTTCTAACAATCCGCCCGTTGGGAGAGCGCGTGCAAATCCGCGTTTTTGACACTGGAATAGGTGTCACACAAGAGCAGCAAATACTCATCTTCAATGATTTTTATCGCGCCGATACACATACCGAAAGTGGGGTTGGGCTAGGTCTTGGTGTTGTACGCCGCCTAAGCGCTCAAATTAATGGCAACGTCGGTGTGCGTTCGAATCCAGATAAAGGTAGCTGCTTTGAGCTTCGAGTCGCCAAAACCGTGCCTGTGGAACATAAATCAAAAACCATAAGTAATGCGCGTTCTTCATTTTCGGGCTTGCGAATTCTGTGTGTGGATGATCAGCAAGAGAACCTAAATGCTTTACAAGCACTGTTGGAGCGCTGGAGCATAACGGTAGAAGTCGCACAAACCCGCAATGCAGCGCTTGCTATCGCCGAGTCTTTTAAGCCACAAATTGTGCTAATGGATTATCAGCTTGGTAACGATGACAATGGCTTAGACGTTATTGACGCGTTGCGGAATCAGTTGGATATGGTTTGTCCGGCGTGCTTGGTAACAGCAGTTCAAGATAATGATGTCATACAAGCCTGCAAGCAGCACGGTGTTCATTACATGAATAAACCTGTCAAACCGGCAAAATTGCGCGCCTTGCTACAAGCCATGACGCGCCATATCGACGCGGCAGACGTGGTTGAGAAAGACGCTTGTAACGCCTTGTAAAACACAATTTATCGGTATGATCGTTGACGCCGTTTGACACGCCTGCAAGATAGCCGTCATTGGTTAGTCCAATTGATCGCATACAACTCCGTACGGCTGCCCTTGCGCGTGCGAATGTACAGGTTTTAACCCCGCAACCACTAAAGTGGTTAGTGGATAGCAGCGGGCGGCTCTAAATCTAGCTGTGAAGCAATCAAAACTGCTTGGGTACGATTGTTAATACCCAGCTTTTTGAATATCGCGGTAACGTGCGCTTTTACAGTAGCCTCAGCAATATCTAAGTTGTAGCCGATTTGTTTGTTGAGCAGTCCATCGCGCATATAGCACAGTACTTTGTACTGCGAAGGGGTTAAGCTGGATACTTGGTCAGCCAGCTTCGAAAATGCCTCGTCTACTTCTTCTATCTTGCCGTCAAGGGCGTCGGGCAACCAAATGTCTCCATCCAAGATTGCGCTAACTGCATTGGCTATATCACTACTACTGGCTGTTTTGGGAATAAAGCCCAAGGCGCCAACACCCACGATCTTTGAAATGATAAGTGGGTCTTCTGTACCTGAAACAACCGCAACAGGTACATCAGGAAACAGTTTGCGAATATGTAGCAAACCAAACAAGTCTTGACTACCCGGCATGTGCAAATCGAGAAGTAATAAGTCTACATCATGGTTTTCTAGCGTATCTACCGTAGCGGCTAAATCAGCCGCTTCTAATAGTTGTAAACCCGTCAAGGAAGACGATAACGCACCGCGCAAAGCATCGCGATACAACGGATGATCATCAGCAATCAGTAACGTTATCATGACAACTCCGTGGCTACTTTACTTATTCAATCGCTCGGCTATAAGTGAATCTACCACAGACGGATCGGCCAAGGTTGAAGTATCACCCAACTGCTCATGCTCATTTGCGGCAATCTTACGCAAGATCCGACGCATAATTTTGCCAGAACGGGTTTTAGGTAAACCACCAGACCATTGGATCATGTCAGGAGTGGCAATTGGACTTAACTCTTTGCGCACCCAATTGCGAAGTTCAGCCGTGAGATCATCACTCACCTCGACCCCTTCATTTGGTGTCACATATACATAAATCCCCTGGCCTTTAATATCATGTGGGAAGCCCACTACAGCCGCCTCAGCCACATCGTGATGAGCGACCAAAGCACTTTCAATCTCAGCCGTTCCCAAACGGTGACCAGACACATTGAGCACATCGTCAACACGGCCCGTGATCCAGTAGTAACCGTCTTCATCGCGACGACAGCCATCACCAGTGAAGTAAACTCCTTCATAAGCACTGAAATAGGTAGTCTTGAAGCGCTCGTGGTCGCCATATACGGTGCGAGCTTGTGATGGCCAGCTGTCTTTGATCACCAAGTTGCCTTCTGCTGCCCCTTCTAACTCATTGCCATCAGCGTCAAAAAGTGCCGGCTGTACACCGAAAAACGGGCGAGTTGCGGAGCCTGGTTTTAATGGCGTCGCACCAGGCAGTGGCAGAATCATCGTCCCGCCGGTTTCAGTTTGCCACCATGTATCGGCGATAGGACACTCGTTATTGCCAAATACACGGTGATACCATTCCCAGGCCTCTGGGTTAATAGGTTCACCGACTGAGCCAAGTATGCGCAGTGAAGATATATCACAACCTTCAACTGGGGCATCACCGTGCGCCATCAGAGCGCGAATGGCTGTTGGAGCCGTATACAGCTGGTTTACCTGATACTTTTCAACCACTTGGGCAATACGACGCACATCTGGATAAGTAGGCACGCCCTCAAAGAACACTTGGGTAGCGGCATTGACTAATGGACCGTAAACCATGTAACTGTGCCCTGTAATCCAACCCACGTCTGCTGTACACCAATAGATATCATCGTCTTTATAGTCAAAGGCGTACTTGAACGTCATTGCGGTATACAGCATATATCCGCCAGTAGTATGCACTACGCCTTTCGGTTGACCCGTTGAGCCGGAGGTATACAGGATGAACAATGGATCTTCAGCGTTCATTACTTCCGGTTCACATTGAGCTGATACGTCATCAGTCAATTCATGCCACCAAACATCCACATCGTTCCAAGTGACATCGCCACCTGTTAACTTGTGCACCAACACTGCAGAGATACTTGGGCATGCGCCGTTTGCAAGCGCTTCATCAACGTTGGCTTTTAGTGGTACCGTTTTACCGCTACGACGACCTTCGTCACTAGTGATTATAACTTTTGCATCGCTGTCATTTATGCGATCAGCGATAGCATTTGGTGAGAAGCCACCAAAAATCACCGAGTGCACCGCACCAATGCGCGCGCACGCCAACATAGCGTAGGCAGCCTGAGGAACCATTGGCATGTAAAGCGCAACTCTATCACCTTTGCCGACGCCAAGTTTTTTCAAGCCATTGGCTAATTTACATACTTCGTAATGTAACTGCTGATAGCTAATAGATTCGCTGTCACCAGGTGAGTCGCCTTCCCATAAAATAGCTGTCTTTGTTGCGTTATCAGCTAAGTGACGGTCAATACAGTTGTAACTAGCATTTAACTCACCATCCTCAAACCACTTAATAGACAAGTTGTCAGAAGCAAAAGATGTATTTTTGACTTTGGTCGGCGCTTTGAACCATTCCAAAAGACCTGCGTGCTTACCCCAAAAGACCTCTGGATCAGTAACCGATGCTTGATACATTTCAAGGTACTGTTCATTCGTCAACAAAGTATCCGCCTTGATAGCTTCTGGCACTGGGTATGTTTTGGCATTCATCGAGTTGGCTCCGAGTATTAAATTGAATTCGCAATTGTGTGTTGCAGCTAATTTGGGTATGGACGTAACTGTAGCCTTCATTAACAATTTCAAAATTAGACTTTGGTCGTACCGCGCTCACACGCCACGCGCTAAGGGTAAACTATTTTCTTCAGAATATGCTAACAGACTGATATTTCTACACTAAGACTTTAGTCTAATAGACGAACAGCTTATTTTTTTGCCTAAACTACACACCATAGACCCGCATTAACGAATAAGTTGCATCGCTTTCACCTAACTCAACACACAATGTGGACACCATTATGAAGGTAGCAATAAGAAAAACAGCATCTATCGCAGCACTCACTTGCGCTGGTATATCAGGCACTGCGAATGCAGCCAATATTGCTGGTACCGACGTTAAGTTCTCAGGATACATTAAACTCGCCGCAATTGTTTCAAATTACAGCGAAGGTTCGTTGGCAAGCGGCAACTTAAATCGCTATTGCCAATCGCGAAACAGAAGGTGACTTAGAAGGTGATATGAACCGTATCCAGCTCTCTGCAAAATATGCTTTTTAAGCGTTAACCTTGGTGTCAAAGGCCGGACTATTTGTCTGGCCTTTTTTATTTGGTCGCAAAAATTACCGATAAAGGCAGGAGGAAAAACATGCCAACGATATAGGCGACACCTAGGCTCTTATGCTCAGCAACTCGCATTGAGAGTAAATAGCTGAGCTTATAAGGCAACTCGCGCAAGAACACCAAACCGTAAATCACCGCCACCGCACTGACGTTATAGAGTAAATGTACGATCGCAATTTGTAGCGCTAACGCTGCATTACTGCCTGTTATTGCCAATGCAGCAACCAAGGCAGTAATACAGGTTCCAATATTAGCGCCCAATGTAAACGGATAAATATCGCGCGCTTTCAACACGCCGTTACCCACAAGAGGAACCATCAACGACGTTGTAGTAGATGAACTTTGTACCAACATTGTCACCACAGTACCGGACGCAATACCCGTGAGCGGCCCACGACCAATACTGCTGTGCAGGATTTGCTTAGCACGCCCCACCATCAATGACTTCATGATCTTGCCCATATAGGTGATGGATACCACGATCAAACCTATACCGATAATAATTTTGATCAACCCAGCATAGATAGCCGGTAATCCTGCGAGTATATACTCAAGCGAGTCTAGCACTGGACTAGTTACCGCTTTTATCGGATTAAAACCACCCACATCGGCCGTTGCACCGATTGAGAATAGCGATACCATTGCGCCGCTGACATGCTCTAAGAAGCCAAACATAATCTCTAGCGGTAAGAAGATAAGCACCGCAAAGATATTGAAGAAGTCATGTATGGTTGCGGCGTTAAACGCGCGCTGAAATTCCTGTTTATTCGCGACATGCCCCAAGCTAACAATGGTATTGGTTATACTGGTACCAATATTAGCGCCCATCATCATCGGCACAGCGATGGTTATGGGTAATCCGCCAGCAACCATAGCGACAATGATTGATGTTACGGTACTAGAGGATTGGATCAGTGCCGTACCAACCATGCCAATGATCAGGCCCATGATGGGGTTGGAGGCGAAGTCAAATAAGCTACGAGCGTGTTCTGCAGTGGCAAGCTTAAAACCGCTACCAATAACACTGACAGCAGTGATCATGACGAGTACCAAGCACAGTAACCACAACCAACGACGCAGTTTTGCCCCACCTGACAGTGGTGATGTCATTACGTCAACTACTCCTGGCGCTACTGATGGTTGAGATACTGGCTGAGTCATAAGCTCTCGTAAAATGGGCTACACACATTTGTTGTAAAATCATACTGAACGTAAATGACAAAATGATTACGCTTTCTACGAGCGCGGATCCTGCCACAAAAATATGGCAGGAAAAATCGAATAACCCGACCTGTTTAATCAGCTTTTTGTGCGAGTAAAAGAGCCTCGCTTAAAAGGGTTGGCTAAATTGTTGTAACACTTGATGAACCTCAAAAAGCTGCTGCTCGTTCAACTGGATGTCGAAAGCTGCAATGTTTTCATCTAATTGCGAAAGGGTAGTTGCACCGATAATCGTTGACGTCACACCATCGACTTGACGACACCATGCTAGTGCCAGTTGACTTGGGGTAATACTGTAGTCATCGGCCAAAGCCACATACTTGGCGATTGCTTGATTAGCGAGTTCAGTATCTCGGAATAAGCCTTGGCGCTGAACCATGGTCCAGCGGCTTCCCGCCGGGCGCTCACCATAGAGATATTTACCCGACAATGCACCGCCAGCCAGCGGCGACCAAGGTAAATATGCCACATTTTCCAGAACACAGGTCTCAATTAGATAGGGCCAATCTTTAGCGTGGATAAGACTAAATTCGTTTTGAATGGATACCGGACGCGGCACGCTTAACTCGTCACACAGCTGCAAAAAGGTGTGGATCCCCCAAGGCGTTTCATCCGACAGTCCCCAGTGGCGTATCTTGCCGGCATTGATGGCATCACCTAAGGCAACGACTAACCCACGCATTGTGTCTATTTCACGTGTTACATCGATTTTGCTCGGCAATATCTGATTCGGCCAATGAGTCCCGAAATGGGCCGTTTGACGGTTGGCCCAGTGTAACTGATAAACGTCTATATAATCTGTTTGTAAACGCTGAAGCGACGCATTTAATGCGTCGGGCAACACTTGTCCAGTCATGCGTTCGCCACTGCGAATATAACCAATGCCAGGACCAGCAATCTTACTCATAATAATCAGCTCTTGACGCTGACTTGAATGGCGCGTCAACCAATCGCCAATCACTCGTTCTGTGTCACCATAGGTTTCTTTATTGGGCGGAACCGGGTACATCTCAGCAGTGTCAACAAAGTTAATTTGCGCATCAATAGCCCGCTGTATTTGTTGGTCGGCGTCTTGCTGGGTATTTTGAATACCCCAGGTCATTGAGCCCAAACAGATCTCGGATACAGTTAGGCTACTTGATCCCAAAGGGTTAAATCGCATGCTTGGTTTACCTTATCAATGTGTTGTAAAAGAGAATACGTGCGACAGACTGAATCGATTACTCAAGAGGCACTATATGTATTGGCGGCACCAGAGCGTAACTCTGGTGCTGCCAATGCGTTACTTAGAACTGTGCCCTTAGATTGATACGCCACATATTATCATCATCAGGCGAGTCCAAATCGGTGTAACTAGCCGATAATGCCCACGTATCGTTGAAATAGTGTTGTGCACCTATGCTGTAGGTATCATCGTCAAACGATACAGATGCTGATGTATAGTTGTTCCAGTAATATTGCCCACCTATTGCCCATTCATCATCGAAATCATTAGCCATGAGAAACGCAGCGGAGAGTGTGTAATAGCCGCCATTCTCGAGAGTGTTAAAGTAACGGGTGTTAATTGTTTGAGAATCAAAATCATCATCCGTGCTATACGAAAATGCTAACCAATCATTTGCTCCCAGAGCATATTCATAACGGGCATTAAATGAAGTTCGGCTTTCAGCACCTTCAGGATCAGAAAAAGTGGCAGATACAGACCAGACTTTATTTGACTGATATCCTATCGTACTTGATGTTTCGTCATATGAAGAACCCATATCGAAATCTTGATAACGATAATCAACACCTACAAACAAACCGTTATTTGAATGCCATGTTCCTTTAAGTTTCGTTTTATTGCTAAATTCAAGATCCTCGTAGGATACACCCACAAAACTACTACTATTAATAAAAGAAAACTGGTCTAACGGCCCTCTAAGAGCTTTAGCCTTGAAGTAATGTGTTGCTGAAACACTCGTTGTGTCAGCGATTCCGTAGTCAGAATAATTGATGTCGAGGATAGTGCTGACAGTATCAGCATGGACAAACCCTGTCGTTGTCATAGCGAGTAGTGCTATTTTTATTTTCATTATACGTTCCTTACGAGTTGATGAAACCCGAACTGCTCGGGAAATGGGAAAAGGATGTTAAACCTAATGAGTGTAAATACTCATGTGAATTTGTAACCATATGTGTAGCGTTTTTAATGTCCTCGTGATCCGCCCATATAAGGGGACAGCGCAAAGGTATAATTGAGTATTTAACGCTGTAATTTTCGATTCCACAGAAGGGTTGAATGACTCACGACAGTACATAACTACTCCACCTACTATAGGCGCTTTACGCAGCCTATTTTTGACACAACGTTCAAAACTTCATGCAAGTAGTACACATCTGAATTCAGCCCCTAATGCTATTGTTATGAAAAACAAAACAGGGCTACTCTGTAAGCTATATTACAGGCAATAAAAAAGGCCGCCAAAGCGACCTTTCTTCAGATCCCGGCCTGCGCCGGGATGCCGATCCTATTAGTCTAGGATTTTAGATACAACACCTGCACCCACTGTACGGCCACCTTCGCGGATTGCGAAACGTAGACCTTCGTCCATCGCGATTGGAGCAATTAGCTCTACAACGAACTTCAAGTTGTCGCCTGGCATTACCATCTCTACGCCTTCTGGTAGCTCAACCGCTCCAGTTAC